>NZ_JBHTST010000237.1:0-5452 GCF_042794995.1 Streptomyces sp. NPDC056503 | reverse complement strand
GTACACGGAATCGTGTACCGGGCCCCTCGGCGTTGCTCTGCCGGGCCGTCCGTCAGGCGGACTTGCGGCTGTCGCGCGGATGCACCGCGATGTTCATGGCGCCGGAGCGCAGGACGGCCAGCCTTTCGGCCAGGACCTCCTCCAGCTCCTCACGGGTACGCCGCTCCATGAGCATGTCCCAGTGCGTACGCGCCGGCTTGCCCTTCTTCTCCTCGGGTCCGTCGCCGTCCACCAGGAGTGCCTGGATTCCGCAGACCTTGCATTCCCACTCCGGCGGAATTTCCGCCTCCACCGAGAAGGGCATCTCAAAACGATGGCCCTTCTCGCATGCGTACTCCACGGCCTGGCGAGGTGCCAGATCGATGCCGCGGTCGGTCTCGTAGCTGGTCACCACGAGGCGCGTGCCGCGAAGAGCTCGCTCACTCATGAATCGTGCCTCCCGGGCTTGTCGCCCACAGGACAGGTGTCGCTGTCGTCGTCATCCGGTCAACGTCCGGTCGGCGAGAAAGATTCCCGTTCCGGGTAATGCGTCGCCCGTCGTGCCGCCCCTTGTTGTACCCATCACTGCCCGTTTTGTCACA
Source organism: Streptomyces sp. NPDC056503 (assembly GCF_042794995.1). Lineage (NCBI taxonomy): Bacteria > Bacillati > Actinomycetota > Actinomycetes > Kitasatosporales > Streptomycetaceae > Streptomyces > Streptomyces sp. NPDC056503. Next base: position 4,871 of record NZ_JBHTST010000237.1, on the reverse strand, counting down.
TCTGGCGGCAGATGTAACTCATCGTCTTCACGAAAGCAGCACGCAGTAACGGTCCGCCTGGCAGGCCAAACGCGTACACTACCGGCCTTTCACTTCCGCGTCTAAATTCGTTCGGGTACGACATTCCCCGCCTCCTGTGCCGCGTCCCGGACGGGCACCCGTGCGAGCAGCGCGAAACCGGCCACGAAGAAGATCACGAGGGAGATGATGGCAGCTCGATAGCTGTCCGTCAGCTGGTACACGAGACCGAACATCAGCGGCCCCAGCCAGCTCAGCCCCCGGTCGCTCAGCTCGTACGCCGAGAAGTACTCCGCCTCCTTGCCCTCCGGCACCAGGTGCGAGAAGAGCGAACGGGACAGCGCCTGGGTGCCGCCCATCACCAGCCCGATCGCCGCCGCCAGGCAGTAGAAGAAGACCGGGGCCCCGGCCGGCAGCAGATATCCGGCCATGAGGATCACCGTCCACACGACGAGCGCGCCCAGGATCGTCCGCTTGGCGCCGTGCGTCCGGGCGAAGCGGGCCATCAGGAGGGCACCCGCCACGGCCAGGATCTGCACCAGCAGCACCGCCGTGATCAGCGTCGTCTTCTCCAGGCCCAGCTCCTCCTCGCCGAAGATCGCCGCCTGCGAGATCACCGTCTGCACCCCGTCGTTGTAGACGAGGTAGGCGAGCAGGAAGGCCAGCGTCAGCGGGTGCCGGCGCATGTCCTTGATGGTCGACCGCAGCTGCCGCCAGCCCGCGCCGACCGCCCCTCCGCCCGCCGGACGGCCCGCGCCCTCGGGGGCGGGCGGCAGCCGGCGGTCGCGCAGCCGCCGCAGCGGGATCAGCGCGAAGGCGCCCCACCAGAGCCCCGCCGAGGCCAGACAGATCCGGACCGCCTCGCCCTCCTCCAGGCCGAAGGAGTCGTGGGCCGAGTACAGGACGAGGTTGAGCACGAGGACGAGCGCGCCGGAGGTGTAGCCGAAGGCCCAGCCGCGTGAGGAGACCCGGTCCCGCTCGTCCGGTCCCGCGATCTGCGGCAGATAGGCGTTGTAGAGCATCATCGCCACGGCGAAGGAGGCGTTCGCCACGATCAGCAGGAAGGTGCCGAGCAGGTACCGGGTGCCCTCCAGGAAGAACATCCCGGTGGTCGCGCCCGCCCCGAGGTACGCGGCCGCCGCGAGCAGCGGCTTCTTCCGGCCCCAGCGGTCCGCCGCCGCGCTCACCAGCGGCATCGCCACGATGGCCACCACCAGCGAGAGGGAGACGGCGTACGGGAAGAGCGAACCCGGCGCCACCGGTATGCCGAGCGGGTACACCAGCCGGTCCTCGCCGCCGGCCGCGTTCTCGGCCACCGACTTGAGGTAGGGCCCCAGGAACACGGTCACGACGCTCGTCGAGTAGACGGAGCAGGCGAAGTCGTAGAAGTACCAGCCCCGCTGTTCCCGTCGGCGCTCGGCCGGATCGGTGATGGGCCCCTCGGTACCGGTCGTCTCGGCGGTCACGGCCGCACGCCCCCCTCGTTCGTCCCCGTTGCCGGGACGCCCCGCCTCGGCCTCAGGTCCATGCCCCGCGGGCGGTGAGGACCTCGCGCAGCGTCTCCAGATGATCGGTCATGATGCCATCGACCCCCAGGTCGAGGAGAGACTCCATGCGCTCCGGATCGTTCACGGTCCACACGTGCACCTGGAGCCCGCGCGCGTGCGCCGCCCGGACGAACCGGCGGTCCACCACGCGGATGCCGCCCTGCGTCTCCGGGACCTGCGCCGCCACCGCGCCGGCCCGCAGCGGGGCCGGGAGCCCGAGCGAGCGGAGCCGCAGGGCCGCGACCCCGGTCACGCCGTACGAGGTGGCCAGGCGCGGGCCCGCGAGGCGCTGGGCGCGGGCCACCCGGGCCTCGGTGAAGGAGCTGACCAGGACCCGGTCCCAGGCGTCGGCGCGGGAGATCAGGTCCACCAGCGGGGCGAGCGCCGACTCCGTCTTGAGGTCCACGTTCCAGCGGGCCTCGGGGAACTCGTGGAGCAGGTCCTCGAAGAGCGGCAGCGGCTCCTTGCCGGCCACCCGGGCCTCCCGCACCGCCGCCCACGGAAGGTCGCGGATCCGGCCCGCGGTGTCCGTCACCCGGTCCAGGGTCGCGTCGTGGAAGGCGACCAGCACCCCGTCGGCGGTGGTGTGCACATCGGTCTCGAAGTAGCGGTAGCCCGCCGCGGCGGCCCGGCGGAAGGCGGCCGCCGTGTTCTCCAGGCCGTCCGCCGTACCGCCCCGGTGGGCGATGGGCAGCGGGCGCGGGTGGTCGAGGTAGGGATGGGGTACGCGAGTCACCGCCGCAGTATGGCGCCTTCCGGTGACTCGCCGGAGACGGCGGCGTCGACGGCGCCCGGCTCGGGGGTGGCCTCGGGGCGGGTGGTGGCCGCCGGCGCCGGGGAGGCCTGGGGCGCCGGTGAGGCCTCGGACTCCGGGGCCGCTTCCGGATCCGGGGTGGCCTCGGACTCCGGGGCGGCCTCCGGCCCGGGGACCGCGAAGAAGCGGAGGAAGAACTGGGCGAGCGGGCCGATCGACAGCGCGTAGAGGAGCGTGCCGACGCCGACGGAGCCGCCGAGCAGGAAGCCGGTGGTGACGACGGCGATCTCGATCAGGGTCCTGGTCAGCCGGATCGACCAGCCGGTCACCCGGTGCAGCCCGGTCATCAGGCCGTCGCGCGGGCCGGGGCCGAAGCGGGCCGCGATGTACAGACCGGTCGCCAGGCCGTTCAGCACGATGCCCAGGACCATGAGGGCGCTCCGGACCACGAGGCCGTGGCCGTCCGGGAGCAGCGCCAGGGTGCCGTCCATCGCCAGGCCGATCACGAAGACGTTCGACACCGTGCCGAGGCCCGGCCGCTGCCGGATCGGGATCCACAGCAGCAGCACGACCGCGCCCACGATGATCGACACCACCCCGATCGTCAGCCCGGTCAGCTCGGCCAGGCCCTGGTGGAGCACGTTCCACGGCTCCATGCCGAGCCCCGCCCTGACCAGCAGGGCCGAGCTGACCCCGTACAGCGTGAGGCCGGCGTACAGCTGGACCAGCCGACGGGTCAGGTGCCGGCCGCGGGAGCCGGAGGCGATGGACATGGACGTGCCCCCCTGGGGTGGTGACGGGTGTGGATCGCGGCCCGGTGTGGTGACAGTGGACCGACCCATGACACTCTGTGGCGGGAGAACCGATGCCAACCATGGCCAATTCGAGGAAGGTGGACTGATTTCCATGGCTCAGTGGACCTCGGCGGTCGGGGCCGCCCAACTCGCGCGGCAGCTCCAGGCGCAGCAGCCGCGCCCCGCGGGCCCCGGCACCCGGAAGCCGCCCGCCTACCGCGCCCTCGCCGACGGCATCCGCCTGCTCGTCCTGGAGGGCCGGGTGCCGGTCGCCGCCCGGCTGCCCGCCGAGCGCGAACTCGCGCTCGCCCTCACCGTCAGCCGCACCACCGTCGCCGCCGCCTACGAGGCGCTGCGCACCGAGGGCTTCCTGGAGTCCCGGCGCGGCGCCGGCAGCTGGACCGCCGTCCCGGCCGGCAACCCGCTGCCCGCGCGCGGCCTCGAACCGCTGCCGCCGGAGACCCTCGGCTCCCTCATCGACCTCGGCTGCGCCGCGCTGCCCGCCCCCGAGCCCTGGCTGACCCGCAGCGTCCAGGGCGCCCTGGAGGAGCTGCCGCCGTACGCGCACACCCACGGCGACTACCCGGCCGGGCTGCCCGCGCTGCGCGCCACGCTCGCCGAGCGCTACACCGCCCGCGGCATCCCGACCATGCCCGAGCAGATCATGGTCACCACCGGTGCCATGGGCGCCATCGACGCCATCTGCCACCTCTTCGCCGGGCGCGGCGAGCGGATCGCCGTCGAGTCCCCCTCGTACGCCAACATCCTCCAGCTCATGCGGGAGGCTGGCGCCCGGCTGGTCCCCGTCGCCATGTCCGAGGGGCTCGGCAGCTGGGACCTCGGCCGCTGGCGCCAGGTGCTGCGCGACGCCGCGCCCCGCCTCGCGTACGTCGTCGCCGACTTCCACAACCCGACCGGCGCCCTCGCCGGCGAGGAGCAGCGGCGGGGGCTCGTGGAGGCCGCCCGGGCGGCCGGGACCGTCCTGGTCGTCGACGAGACCATGGCCGAGCTGCACCTCGACGGGGACGTGGAGATGCCCCGGCCGGTCTGCGCCTTCGACCCGGCCGGCTCCACGGTCCTCACCGTCGGCTCGGCCAGCAAGGCGTTCTGGGCCGGGATGCGGATCGGCTGGGTCCGGGCCGCGCCCGACGTGATCCGCTCCCTGGTGGCCGCCCGCGCCTACGCGGACCTGGGCACCCCGGTCCTGGAACAGCTCGGCGTCAACTGGCTGATGCGCACCGGCGGCTGGGAGGAGGCCGTCGAGCTGCGCAGGGCGCAGGCCAGGGAGAACCGCGACGCGCTCGTCGCCGCGGTCCGCAGGGAGCTGCCGGAGTGGGAGTTCGAGGTGCCGAAGGGCGGGCTGACGCTCTGGGTGCGCACCGGCGGGCTCTCCGGCTCCCGGCTGGCCGAGGCGGGCGAGCGGGTCGGCGTCCGCGTCCCCTCCGGCCCCCGCTTCGGCGTCGACGGCGCCTTCGAGGGGTACATCCGGCTCCCGTTCACCGTCGGCGGCCCGGTCGCCGAGGAGGCCGCGGTCCGGCTCGCCGCGGCGGCCCGGCTGGTCGAGTCGGGCCTCGGCGGGGGAGTGGAGCCGCCGCGGACGTTCGTCGCCTGACCCGGTCGCCTGCTCCGCTCGTCCGCACCGGCCGCTTGACCCGCTCGCCTCGTCGGGTCGCCTGGTCCGGTGTCCCCGCGCGCGTGGGACGGGGAGCGGGTGACGCGCGCGGGGAGACGGCGAAGGCCGGTGCGGATCCGGAGATC
>NZ_JBHTST010000236.1:0-5546 GCF_042794995.1 Streptomyces sp. NPDC056503 | reverse complement strand
GCCGCGCTGGGTGGGCAGGAGGGGCCGTTGTCCGGGCTGGTCGCCTCCTATGACCGGTATGCCGGGTCCGGTGAGATCAACTCCACCGTCGCCGATCAGGCCGCCCGCACCGCAGCGGTCAGGGCCGTCTACGGCGACCAGGACGGCGTCGTCCTGGACGAGCTTGACGGGCTGACTGTTTCCTCGGCCGACTGGTGGTTCAACCTGCGTGCGTCCAACACGGAGCCGTTGCTGCGTCTGAACGTCGAGGCGCGGGATGCGGCCACCATGGCGAAGATCCGTGACGAGGTCCTCGCCCTCGTCCGCACCACCACCTGACACCCCGCTCGCCCGGCCACCCGCCCCCGCCCGGCTGCGGCGGTCACGCCGCGCCGGGGAGGCGGTGGCGGTCACGCCGCGCCGGGGAGGCGGTGGTGCAGGGGGCCGGGAGCGGCGTCGTAGGCGTACGCGGCGGAGACCAGGGTCATGTGGTGGTGCCAGCCCGGGTACGAGCGTCCCTCGAAGTCGAGGAGGCCGTACGCGTCGGCCAGGCGGCGCGTCGTCGTGGCGGGCGCGCCCTGGTGGAGGGTCAGATGGAGGAGGTCGTCCATCCGGTGGCGGGTCAGGGTCGTCAGCCAGAACGGGCCGTTGCGGCGCTGGGTGAACAGGCGGCAGGGCTGCGGGACGTCGGGCAGGCGCACCAGGGTCGAGTGGACCCGCATCGCCTTGGGGTGCCGGAGCCGGCCCAGGGCGGCGACGCCGGCGGCGGTGAGTTCGGTGCCGTTGGGGAGGCCGGCGGGGGTGAGCGTGAGGGACGGCGGGACGGCGACGAGCAGGTCCCAGCCCCGGGAGGCGAGCGCGGCGACGAGCTCTCCCGCCTTCGCGGTCCGGCTCAGGTCCGCGACCAGGGGCGCGCGGGGCGCGTCACGGACGGCGTCGGCCAGGTCCAGGATGAGCGAGGCGGGGGAGCGGTAGGGGGTCGCGGGGTCTATCCGGGCGCGACGCCGCCGGTCGGGGTCGGCGAGCCAGGGCTCCGGGAGCAGCAGGCGCCAGTCGACCGGGATGCCGGTGCCCTCGTCGAGGGAGGCGAAGATCCCGATACCGAGCTGGCAGTTGAGGGTCTTTCCGGCGGACGGGTCGAACCGGCGGTGCACGCCGACGGAGTGGGAGCCGCGCTTGGGCAGCACGGCCTGTCCCACGGTCCAGGCGACGGGCGTGTGCCGCTCGCCGATCCAGCGCAGGAGTTCACGGCGGGCGGGCTCCCACTCCCAGGGGCTCGCGTTGATGAACTGCTGGAGCGACTGGTAGGCGGTGGGGGAGTCCGTGACCGAGGCGGCGAGCTGCCGTACGGACTTCTTGCCCGTCGCGGTCAGCAGCCCCTGGAGGTAGACCCGTGCCCAGCGCCGCTGGTCGGCGCGGGACAGATGGCCGAAGAGCCGCTCGGTGTAGTCGGTCAGGGCCGGGTCCGTCGCGGGGGTGCCGTCGGTGCCGCGGTCGGGTGCCGAGGACCGCGGCAGGGCCTGCGGCGGGGACTGCGGCAGGGCCTGCGGCAAGGGGTGGGACAAAGGGTGGGTCACGGGCTGGGGTAAGGGCTGGTGTAACCGCTCGCGCGGCGTCCGCGCGCGCTGCGTGTCCGTGGCTCTGGGAGCCAGGGGCAGGGTCAGTGCCGTCATCTCTCCGCCTCCTCGGCAACGGCCGGTGGGTGTCGGCCGGGCGATCCATTGGGCGATCCATCTCTTCACAGAATACAGAACGATCGTTTTTTTTCTAGCTCTGGTCTGGTCTTCGTGAGGCGACTTCGGCAGGTTGGGTCCGGGCGGCCGGCGGGACCCGGCGGCCGGGGGACGTCTTCGCCAAGTAGCCCTCGCGCCGCGGGCGGACGGCGGGGCAGGCTGCGGTGCCGCCCCGTCAGGGACGGCGCGTGCCGGCGAGTCCCGGCACGCGTCGGCGCGTGGTCGACGCGTGCCGATGCGCATCGACGCGTATCGGCGGGGCAGTGACGATCCGAATGGCAGTGATGAATCCGTGGTGAAACAAACGCGCGCCGTGCGCACCCGCCAGCACCTTCTCTCCGTGGCCGCGGTCGAATTCGACCATCACGGATACGAGGGGACCTCGTACTCCCGGCTGAGCCGCCGGGCCGGGATTTCCGTGGGTGCGGTGACCTTCCATTTCGAGGCGAAGGCCGATCTCGCCGCCGCCGTGGTGCAGTGCGGTACGGCCCTGACCCGGAGCGTCGTCGGCGACGTCACGCGGCACGGCGGCCGGGCCGTCGACACCGCCTCCGGCCTGCTGCTCGCGCTCGGGGCGCTGGTCGAGCGCGAGGCGGCCGTCCGGGCCGCGATGCGGCTCACCCAGGAGGGCGGGCGGTCGGGCCCGCCGTGGTGCGGCGCGTGGATCCCGTCCTTCCAGGACCTGCTCGAACAGGCCGCCGCGAAGGGGGAGCTGGCGCCGGGCGTCGAGCCCCGCCCGGTCGCGCGGATCGCCTGCCACCTGCTGTGCGGTACCGCCTGGCGCGTCCGCCGCCGGCCCGCCGCGCTGCCCGGCCGGGCACTGGACGAGCTGCGCGAACTCTGGCGACTCGTGTGCCGGGGCGTCACCGCGGGCCCACACCCCGGCCAGTACGCCGGCCCGCATCCCGGCCCGCACTCCGGTCCGCACCCGGGCCCGTACGCCGGGACTTCCGCCGGTTCGCCCGCCGGCCCTCCGGTCGGCTCGTCCGCCGGACTCGGGGGTGTGCCGTCCGTCGAACTCCCGGGCGCCCCGGTCGCCGGACTCCGGGCCGTCCCGCCCGCCGGTCACGTGCCGCCCGTCCCGCCGGAGCGCCCGGGCGTCCCGCCGCAGGGCGGCGCCTGACCCTCGGGCGCGCCCCGGGCCGCACCCCTCCGCCGCCGTCCGCGTCCCGTCCGCGTCCCGTCCGCGCCCCGCCCCGCCCCGTCCGCGTCCCGCCCGAGCCCTGTCCGCGCCCCGTGCCGCCCCCGCCCCGACCGTCGTTCCCCCGCGGTCGGGGCATTCGTGTGCGTACGGGATCCGGAATGCCACGCACCGCATTTCTCCTATTCGCCGGGGGCGGCCCGCACTACTTTGATGAAATGCCGAAGTGGGGTCCGGGAGAACGGCGGGAAGTGCTTTTCCGGGGCGGGATTACCTAGCCTCTCAGCCATGTCGAAAACACCTTCCCCCATCACCAAGGCGGTCATTCCCGCGGCCGGTCTCGGCACCCGGTTCCTGCCGGTCACCAAGGCCACGCCGAAGGAGATGCTGCCGGTCGTCGACAAGCCCGCGATCCAGTACGTCGTGGAGGAGGCGGTCGCCGCCGGCATGGCGGACATCCTCATGGTCACGGGCCGGAACAAGCGGGCCCTGGAGGACCACTTCGACCGCAACCACGAGCTGGAGGAGGCCCTGGCCCGCCGGGGCGACCAGGACAAGCTGGACAGCGTCTGCGCCTCCACCGAACTCGCCGACATCCACTACGTGCGCCAGCGGGACCCCCTCGGCCTCGGACACGCCGTGCTGTGCGCCGCCCCGCACGTCGGCCACGAGCCCTTCGCGGTGCTCCTGGCCGACGACCTCATCGACCCCCGCGACCCGCTGCTGGCCCGGATGACCGAGGTCCGCGAGCGTCACGGCGGCAGCGTGGTGGCCCTCATGGAGGTCGGGCCCGACCGCATCCACCAGTACGGCTGCGCCGCCGTACGCCCGATGGCGGGCAGCGACGGCGTCCGCGTCACCGACCTGGTGGAGAAGCCCGCGCCCGGCACCGCGCCCAGCAACCTGGCCGTGATCGGGCGCTACCTGCTCGATCCGGAGATCTTCGCCGAGCTGCGCCGGACCCGTCCGGGGCGCGGCGGCGAGATCCAGCTGACCGACGCGCTGCGGGGGCTGGTCGAGCGGGGCCGGCCCGTGCACGGCGTCGTCTTCGGCGGCCGCCGCTACGACACCGGTGACCGCGCCGAGTACCTCCAGGCCACCGTCCGCCTCGCCTGCGAGCGGGAGGACCTCGGTCCCGGATTCCGTTCCTGGCTACGGGACTTCGTCGGCACCCAGGAGCTCGTGGGTGTCTGACCGGCCGCTTCCTCCGGTGGTGGGCGAGTGCGCAAGACCCGCGGTCGCCCACCACCGACCGCCCCCCGGGCGGCGAGTTGCCAGAGTCGCGCCGGGAGCTTCCGCCCGATGGTTGTTACCGAACGGTAGTTACTTACTGTCCTCCTGGGTACGCCGAACGAACCCGGCGCCCGGGCCCCACTCCCGGAAGGAGGTGAACCCATGAATCTCCGAAAACTCCCCACACCCATGACGGGCACCACCCCGATCGCCGACGCCGCCGGCGCGGTGGCCAGGGTGCCGACCACGGCCCTGCGGACCGCCGACTCGCCCCGGACCGTCGGACTCGACGAGGAGTACGCCCGCACCCTGGCCACCGCCGACGGCCCCTACCGACCGCTCCTCGTCCACCGCGCCACCATGCGGGTCATCGACGGCACCCACCGGCTGCGCGCCGCTCGGCTCCGCGGCCACCACACCGTCGACGTCGTGTTCTTCGACGGCAGCGCCGAGGACGCCTTCGTCCTCTCCGTGGAGGCGAACATCCGCCACGGACGCCCGCTCACCCGCCGGGAACGCACCGCCGCCGCCCTGCGGATCCTCCGGACCCACCCGGACTGGTCCGACCGCTTCCTGGCCGACCGCACCGGGCTGTCCGCCCGGACCGTCGCCGCACTGCGCGTCCGGGCGACCGGGCAGACGGCGGCGGACGGAAGGATCGGCCGCGACGGCCGCATCCGCCCCCTGGACCCGGTGCGCGGCCGGGAGGCCGCGGCCCGCCTGCTCGCCGACCATCCCCAGGCGTCGCTCCGGGAGATCGCCCGGGCCGCCGGCATCGCCCCGTCGACCGTACGGGACGTCCGGCGCCGGATCGGCGAAGGAGCCGACCCGGTACCCGCCGGTCAGCGGCGCGCCCGCCCTCCGCTCCCCGGCGACCGCGGCCTGTCCGGCGTGCCCGGCACGGTCGGCGGCTCCACCGGACCCGGCTCGTCCGCCGCGCCCGGTCAGCGACTCGCCGCGCTGGTGCCCGCGCTCTGCAAGGACCCCCTGCTCCGTCTCAGCGAGGCGGGCCGGCTCCTGCTGCGGATGCTGGACCTCCAGGTCAGCGCCCTGCGTCAGCGGGAGCGGATCATCGCCGCGGTCCCCCCGTACCGCGCCGAGACGGCGGCCGCCGCGGCCGCGCAGTGCGCGCGGGACTGGCAGGAACTGTCGGACGAGCTCCGCCGGCGGGGCTCCGCGGCGTCCTCGGCGGAGGACTCCGCCTGAACGCGCCCGCACCACCCGCGCCATCCGCGCCACTCGCCCGCACCTCTGTCATCGCCCCACCCCCCACATCCCCCCACATCCCCATCCCCCACCCCCTGCTCCCTTGTGTTCGAAGGGCGCCCTTCCCCGCTCGGAAGGCCGCCCCCCGTGTTGAAAGGACTGGTTGGTCATGTCGGTTGTCGAGAGTGCGCGTCCGGGTCCGGACGCGAACGCGGCGGCGAGTGGTGGTGAGCCGGCGCCGGTGAGGCTGGACG
>NZ_JBHTST010000235.1:0-5577 GCF_042794995.1 Streptomyces sp. NPDC056503 | reverse complement strand
GTCCGTGTCGGACGGGGGCACACGGCTTTCCGGTGCGCACCGGGACGATCAGCCGGTTCCGGGGTCGCGGTGGTGGGCGGCGATGCCGAAGCGGCGCTGTTCACCGGTGGCGGAACCGAGACCGCCGGCGAGCCCCGTCCCGGAGAGGGAACGGATCACCGGCTCGTCGGGCGCGCCGGGCGCCTCGACCTCCAGTTTCTCCAGTCGTTCCAGGTCGGCGGCGGAGACGAGGGCGACGAGCGGCTTTCCGTGCCGGGTCACGACCACGCGCTCACCGCCGTACACCACGCGGTTGATGAGGTCGGCGAGCTCCGCCCGCGCTTGCGTCACCGGGATCTCGTAGGTCATGCTCCTCATCTTACGGTCTGTACGTCCTGTACATTTTTGACAGAAGGAGGCGCCCATGATGGACGCACGCCACGTACTGCCGGAGTTCTCGGAGCGGACCTCGTACGGCACCCGGACCCTCGACCCGTACGCGAAGCTCCTGGAGAACCGGATCGTCTTCCTCGGCACGGCGGTCGACGACGTCGCCGCGAGCGACGTGATCGCCCAGCTCCTCCACCTGGACCACGCGGATCCCGGGCGGGACATCGCGCTCTACCTCAACTCCCCCGGCGGCTCCGTCACCGCGATGACCGCGATCCACGACACGATGCGCAGCCTGGCGAGCGACGTGGAGACCACCTGCCTCGGCCAGGCCGGGTCCACGGCGGCGGTCCTGCTCGCCGCGGGGACGCCCGGCAAGCGCCTGATGCTGCCCGGCGCCCGGGTCACCCTGCGCCAGCCGGTCCTCGACGAACCGCTCACCGGCCAGCTCTCGGACCTGGACCTCCAGGCACGCGAACTGCTTCGACTGCGCGACGTGATGACGGACCTCCTCTCCTCGTACACCGGCCGGGACCCGGAGGGGGTCGCCGCCGACACCGACCGCACGACCGTCCTCGACGCGCCGGCCGCACTCGCCTACGGCCTGGTCGACGACGTCGTCGGCACGCGCCGGGCCGGCTCCGGCGCACCGGCAGCGCGGTGAGGCCGCGATGGTGCCGGAGCTTCCGCCGCTGCCCGCCCTGACGCGCGCCGAGGGGCAGTTGATCGACGCGTACCTCGAAGTCGTGGACCTCCTGGGAAAGATCAATCCATCCAGGGGATCGCATACCTATGGAGCCCTGCGGGCCGCCCAGGCGCTGGTCGGGCGGGTGGAGGCGCTGCGCGAGGCCCTGACGCTCATGCATATGCGGGGCGAGAGCGAGGTCCACGCCGAGACATTGGCCTGCGCCCTGCGGGTGTTGGACGGCGAGCGGCGGGCGGCTCGTGTCACCGTGCCCGGAGCGCGGGCGAGTTGACATTCCGTCGTGTCGTGTCGAGCCCCGGACGGCCGACACGGGACGCAGGAATCGTCCCCCGTTCGGCGTAGTCGCGAAATCGACAGGTGAAGTGTGCGAGTTGCGCAACAGGTGTACGCATTTGGCGGAATCGGGCATTCCGACGCTGGTACGAGGCTCGTCGGCCAAACCTACGACGATCACGAAACCGTCTTGTCCACCCGTATGGATCAGTCGTGAGGAGCCTCACATAACGCCGTTTCCGCTCGGTTTTCGCCCGATCCGTGGGTCAAGATCCTCGACGACGACAAGCCCCCGCCACCCAGGCGGGGCGGTCCGGGCGGACGCCGAGTCCTGCCGCCGTCCCGGACGTCTGGTCGACAGGAGTGGATCGGCAGGAGTGGAGGACCCGAGCAGTACGGGTCGACCGCGCTGTATCCCCAGCGCGGCCGTCCCTCGGGGTGAAGCCGCAGCCGCGGCCGGGCATCTTCGCCTGCCCGAACCCGACAGGTCATCCTTCACAGGCGGCTGACGAAGGGTTGCGCATGACCGCGCAGATGCATGTCCCGTCCCTGCTGTCCCGGGCCGGAGCCGTCTCGGCTCTCACCCTCGCCGCCGTCGGCGGCACGCTCCTCGCCCCGGGGGCCGCACCCGAGGCCCAGGCAGCCACCTCCCACGCGACGAAGGCACTGGGCGTCGCCGCTTCCAAGAAGGGCGCGCCCTACCGGTACGGCGCGGCGGGGCCCACCCGCTTCGACTGCTCCGGACTCACGGTCTACGCGTACAAGAAGGCGGGAAAGTCGCTGCCCCGCACCGCGCAGCAGCAGTACAACAACACCCGGCACATCTCCGCCTCCAGCCGGCAGAAGGGCGATCTGGTCTTCTTCCACTCGGGCGGCAGGGTCTACCACGTGGGGATCTACGCCGGTAGCGGCAAGATCTGGCACTCGCCCAAGACCGGCTCCTGGGTGAAGCTCGACAGGATCTGGTCCTCGAAGGTCTTCTACGGTCGCGTGCGCTGACCCACCGGCGCCTGCGGTGGTGTCCCCGGGTGCGGTGGCGCCGCCGCACCCCTCACCGCAGGCGCCCCCGTTCCTCCTCCGCCGGGCCGTGCCGGAGAACCGGTTCAGCAGGCGGGGACGGCGGCCACGGCCCAGGGCAGCGTGATCCACACGGTCTTGCCGCCCTCGGCGGTCGCCGTGACCGAGAGCCGTCCGCCGGCCTCCGCCGCGAGGACCCGGATGATCACCATGCCGCGGCCGTTGTCCTGCTGGACGGCGGCCGGCAGCCGCCGCGGGAAGCGCGGATGGCTGTCGGTGACGCCGATCCGCAGGACCTCCTCACGGTCGAGGTGGAGCTCGACCGTGAAGGTGGGCGACTGTCCGAAGGTGTGCAGCACCGCGTTGGTCGTCAGCTCCGACACCATCAGCCGGATCGAGTCCGCCGTGTCGCCGCCGTCCTCCAGACCCCAGCGGCCGAGCACCTCCGCCACGAACCTCCGCGCCGTGGCGACCGCGGCGGGATCGCTCGGCAGGGTGACGGATGCTTCCTGGTGATCTGCCATGGCGACGTCGTCCCTTTCCCGCCGGGGCCGTCGCCCCGGATCGCGCTCCGCGTCAGCCTCCCACCGATCCGGCGCGCGGGTGGGTCGTTCTCCCGAGATATGCCCCGTTCTGTCGCCCGAAGCGGTGAACTCTCGGTCTGTCGACGGTTCATGGCCGCCGCGCGGTGCTCAGCGGGCGCCGGCCGGCGCGGTCCCCGCGATCGTGGCGACCGCCCGCTCGATCTCCGCGTCCGTCAGGTCCGCGCGGGCCGTCAGCCGCAGCCGCGAGACGCCGTCGGGCACGGACGGGGGCCGGAAGCAGCCCACGGACAGCCCCCGTTCACGACAGTCGGCCGCCCACCGCAGCGCCTCCTCGGGCCCCGGCGCGCGGACCGAGACCACGGCCGCGTCGGGCCGGGCCGAGGCGAACCCGGCCTCGGTGAGCATCCGGTGCAGCGTCACGGCGACCGTCCGCGCCCGCTCGGCGAGCCCCGGGTCGGCGGCGATCAGCCGCAGGCTCGCGAGCGCCGCGCCGGTGGCGGCCGGGGCGAGCCCGGTGTCGAAGATGAAGGTGCGCGCCGCGTTGACCAGGTGCTCGATCACCCGGGCCGGACCCAGGACCGCACCGCCCTGGCTGCCCAGCGACTTGGAGAGGGTGAGGGTGGCCACCACGTCCTCGTCGCCGGCGAGCCCGGCGCCGTGAAGCGCGCCCCGGCCGCCCGCGCCGAGGACGCCGAAGCCGTGCGCGTCGTCGACGACGAGCCCGGCGCCGTGCTCGCGGCAGGCGGCGGCGAGTTCCTCCAGCGGGGCCCGGTCGCCGTCGACGGAGAAGACGGAGTCGCTGACGGCGAGCGCCCGCCGCCCCTCGTGCGCGTCGAGCGTCTTGCGTACGGCCTCGGGGTCGGCGTGCGGGACGACCGCGACCTCCGCGCGGGCGAGCCGGCAGCCGTCCACGATCGAGGCGTGGTTGGCGGCGTCGGAGACGACCAGCGCGCCCGGGCCGCCGAGCGCGGTGAGCGCGGCGAGGTTGGCGGTGTAGCCGGAGGAGAAGACCAGGGCGGCCTCGAAGCCGCAGAACGCCGCCAGTTCCGCTTCGAGCGTGGTGTGCAGCCGGGTCGTGCCGGTGACGAGCCGCGAACCGGTCGCTCCGGCTCCCCAGCGGCGGGCGGCCTCGGCGGCCGCGCCGGTGACCTCGGGGTGCCGGGTGAGGCCGAGGTAGTCGTTGCCCGCCAGGTCGAGGAGGTCCGACTCGGCCGGGCGCGGCCGCAGGGTCCTGACCAGCCCGGCCTCGGCCCGGCGGCGGGCCTCCGCCCCGGTCCAGTCGAAGGCGGTGCGGCGCGCGGGCGGGGTCGGCTGGGCCTGGGACATGCGGCGTTCCTTTTGTAGGCACCTTTTGTAGGCAGCGCACAGACCCTAACGGCAGGAGGCCGAGGTCGGGATGTGGTCATCCACACACCTCGATCGGGCCCGTTTGTTCAGATCCTCCTTGGCCGGGGGGTGTGCCGTAGGCAAGGATCAGCCCTTATGGACCTGCTGAACACGCTGGTGGAGAAGGGGCTGCGGCGCGAGACGCCGACCCGTGAAGAAGCGCTCGCCGTGCTGGCGACCTCCGACGACGACCTGCTCGATGTGGTGGCGGCCGCCGGCAAGGTGCGTCGTCAGTGGTTCGGGCGGCGGGTGAAGCTGAACTACCTCGTCAACCTGAAGTCCGGGCTGTGCCCGGAGGACTGCTCGTACTGTTCGCAGCGGCTCGGCTCCAAGGCCGACATCCTCAAGTACACCTGGCTGAAGCCGGACGAGGCGTCCGAGGCTGCCGCGGCCGGCATCGCCGGCGGCGCCAAGCGGGTCTGCCTGGTGGCGAGCGGCCGCGGTCCGACGGACCGGGACGTCGACCGGGTCGGCAGGACCATCGAGGCGATCAAGGAGCAGAACGAGGGCGTCGAGGTGTGCGCCTGCCTCGGTCTGCTCTCCGACGGTCAGGCCGAGCGGCTGAAGACGGCCGGCGCCGACGCGTACAACCACAACCTCAACACCTCCGAGGGCACGTACGGCGAGATCACCACCACCCACACCTACGCGGACCGGGTGGACACCGTGCAGAAGGCGCACGCGGCGGGCCTCTCGGCCTGCTCCGGCCTGATCGCGGGCATGGGCGAGACCGACGAGGACCTGGTCGACGTGGTGTTCGCGCTGCGCGAGCTGGACTCGGACTCGGTGCCGGTCAACTTCCTCATCCCCTTCGAGGGCACGCCGCTGGCGAAGGAGTGGAACCTCAGCCCGCAGCGCTGTCTGCGGATCCTCGCCATGGTCCGCTTCGTCTGCCCCGACGTGGAGGTGCGGATCGCGGGCGGCCGTGAGGTGCACCTGCGGTCCATGCAGCCGCTGGCGCTCAACATCGCCAACTCGATCTTCCTCGGCGACTACCTCACCAGCGAGGGCCAGGCCGGCCAGGCCGACCTCGCCATGATCGCGGACGCCGGCTTCGAGGTGGAGGGCGCGGGCACCACCACGCTGCCCGCCCACCGCGCCGACGCGCTCGCGGCGGCCGGCGGGGGCTGCGGCTCGCACGCCACGGCGGGCGGCTGCGGTTCCGAGGCGGCGGCCGGCTGCGGCTCGCACGCGGACGCGGCGGCCGGCTGCGGCTCGCACGCGGACGCGGCGGCCGGCGGCGGCGGCGGGCCGTGCGGCGGCCCCGCCGAGGCCCCCGCG
>NZ_JBHTST010000234.1:0-5696 GCF_042794995.1 Streptomyces sp. NPDC056503 | reverse complement strand
GCCGGATCCGCTCGCTCTCCGCGACCGGCTCCGGCGGCCTTCCCTTTTCAGCGTTGGGCGAAGCTCGCCCAGAGCGTAGAAACCTCCGGCGGGCCCGTGCCCTTGCGTACGTTCGCCGTATGGAAGCTCTCAGGATCACGCCCCGGCTGCACCTGCTCGACTACTCGATCGGGCAGGCGTACCTGTGGCGGGACGACAGCGAACTGACCCTGGTGGACGCCGGCTGGGCCGGATCGGCGGACGCCACGACCGAGGCGATACGGACGGCGGGCCTCGACCCGGAGCTGCTGGCCCGCGTCGTCCTGACCCACGGCCACCGCGACCACGTGGGCGCGGCGCAGGAGCTGGCCGACCGGCACGGCGCCGAGATCGTCGCCCACCGGCTCGACGCGCCGTACGTGCGCGGCGAGCTGCCGATGCCCGCCCCCGACCTCCTGGAGTGGGAGCGTCCGATCTGGGACCACGGCCTGACCTGTCCCGAGGCGCCGCCGACCCGGGTGGACCGCGAGGTCGAGGACGGCGACGAGCTCGGCTTCGGGGACGGCGCGGTCGTGGTGCACGTCCCCGGCCACACTCCCGGGTCGATGGCGGTCCATCTCCCCCGCCACGGCGTGCTCTTCGCGGGCGACACCGTGGCCTCGGTGCAGGGGGTGACCTTCGGCGTGATGCACGTGGACCGCGCGCTCGCCCTGGAGTCGCTGCGGCGGCTGGCGGAGCTACGCCCGTCGGTGCTGTGCTGCGGGCACGGACCGGCGGTGACGGAGGACACGGCGGAGCGGCTGTCGGCGGCCGCGGCCGCCGGAGACGTCACGCTCGGGTAGGCGCCCCGTCCGACGGCGGGACGGGTCGGGGCGGACGGGCCCGGGGACGGCGCCGGGTGGACGCCCGGGGTGGCCGGCGCCGGGCGGACGCCCTCGGGGGGCGGGCCCGGGGGGACGACCTCGGGTGGGCTGACCGCCCGGGCGGACCGGCCCGGGCGTGACCCGCGTGAGCGGACCGGCCCGGGGGTCAGCCCACCGGGACGCCCGCCTCCAGGTTGAGCACGGTGCCGCGTTCCCGGGCACGCAGGGCCCAGCGGAGGCGTTCGTACCGGACGGGCGGGAGGAGGTCGGCGGCCTCCGCCTCGGTGACGAAGCGCCAGGCGCGGAGTTCGGCGCCGGGGAGCCTCAGCCGGGCGGTGTCGTGGGCGGCGAGCCTGCCGCCGTCGAAGAGGAGGCGGAGGCCGCCGTAGCCGGGCGGCTGGGGCCGTTCCCAGTCGACGAGGAGCAGCCGGGGCACGGCGTCGAGTTCGAGGCCGATCTCCTCGGCGACCTCGCGCATCCCGGCGCGGGCGGGCGGTTCGCCGGCCTCGACGACTCCGCCGGGGAACTCCCAGCCGGGCTTGTAGGTGGGGTCGACGAGCAGGAAGCGGTCCTGTTCGTCGAAGAGGAGGACGCCCGCGGCGAGGGTCTCGCGGGTCGGTTCCGGTGTCTGGACGATCCCGCAGGGCGCCGCGACGCCGCCCTGGACCGCGTCGGCGACGGCCCGGGCCGACTCGGCGACGGTGAGCGCCGAGGTGTCGACGGTGTGGGCGTCCGCGCCGAGCCAGCCGGCGACGGCCTCCCGGTAGGGCGGCACGTGGCCGTGACACCAGCGGCGGACGTCCGCGTCGACGCCCGGGTCGCCGTACTCGGCACGACCGTCGATACGCGATCGCAGGATCGTTTCCTCCGGTGCCAGGAGCACATGCCGGACGTCGATGCGACGGGCGGCGAGACCGCCGAAGATCTCGTCGCGGTACTCCTGCCGGAGCAGCGTCATCGGGACGACGAGCACCCCGCCGACCTCGGCGTGCAGCGCGGCCGCGGTGTCCACCACGAGCCGGCGCCAGATCGGCAGGTCCTGGTAGTCGTCCACCTCGGCGAGGCGCTTGTCGGGGAGGAGCCGGCGCAGCGCGGCGCCGGTCGCCTCGGGGTCGTAGAGCGTGCTGTGCGGGATCAGTCCGACCAGTTCGCGCGCGGTGCTGGACTTCCCCGCACCGAAAGCACCGTTGATCCAGACGATCACGATTCCCCCCTCATCGACGGCCCCCTGTGGCTTGCCCGCAACACCCTGCCACGAAAACCACGAACACACGTCCGGGCCGATGCGTAACGCTTCGGGGCCGGAGGTCGTTGATAACCGCGAGCACGAGGGGGTGCGGAGATGGACCGTACGGTTCTGGAACGGTTTCCCGCGGGCGGGCCGCGTGGACACTGGCCCGCCGAGGAGTACGCGGGCGCGTGCCGCGAGGAGGGAGTGCCGGCCCGGGTCGTGATGGACCTGGCGTCCGACGCCTTCCTGGTCGTGGTGGAACAGCGCGCGCCGGAGCGGGCGGAGCCCCGGGCCTCTCCCGTACGCGAGTGAGCGCGACGCCCGGTCGGCGCGACGCCCCACTCGCCCGGCGCCCGACCCACTCGACGCCCGGTCAGCGCGTCGCCCGGCCCGCCCGACGCCTGGTCAGCGTGTCGCGCGGGCCGCGGCCGCGGCGCCCAGGAGGCCGGCGTCCGTGCCGGTGGCGGCGGGGACGACGGTCAGGCCGCGGGTGAAGGAGAGCGTGGCGTAGTCGGGGAGGGCGCGGCGCAGCGGGGCGAAGAGGATCTCGCCGGCGCCGGCGACTCCCCCGCCGATCACCGCGATGTCGACCTCCACCAGGTGCGCGGTGGCGGCGATGCCGGCCGCGAGCGCGCGGGCGGCCCGCTCGAAGGCGGCGAGGGCCGCCGGGTGGCCGGCGCGCGCGGCCTCGGCGACGGCGGCGGCCGAGGCGTCGCCGCCGGGGCCCGGCCGCCAGCCCCCGTCGAGGGCGTGGCGGGCGATGTGCGGGCCGCTGGCGATCCGTTCGAGGCAGCCCCGGCCGCCGCAGGCGCAGGGGTCGCCGTCGAGGTCGACGCTGAGGTGACCGATGTGACCGGCGTTGCCGGTGGGGCCAGGGTGGAGGCGGCCGCCGAGGACGAGACCGCCGCCCACGCCGGTCGAGACGACCAGGCCGAGGGCGTCGGCGTGGCCGCGGGCGGCGCCGAGCCAGTGCTCGGCGGCGGTCATGGCGACGCCGTCGCCGACGAGGGTGACCGGCCGGTCGCCGACCCGCTCCCGGACCTGCTCGACCAGGGGGAAGTCGCGCCAGCCGGGCACGTTGACCGGGCTGACCGTGCCCCGGGCGGCGTCGACCGGCCCCGCGCTGCCGATGCCGACGGCCTCGACGGCGTCCCAGGACGGGGAGGAGGCGAGGGCGGCGAGCACCGCCCCGACCTCGCGGAACACCGTCTCCGCGGCCTCCCGCGCCGGGGTCGGCCGCTGGGCGCGGGCCAGGATCCGCCCCTCGGTGTCGACCAGCGCCCCGGCGATCTTGGTGCCGCCGATGTCGAGCGCGGCGACGGGTCCCGTGGTGGAGGTGGGGGCGGTGGGCATGGACGTAGGTTCTCACGGTGCCGTGCGGAGGCCTGGGGCCCGTACGGGAGGGTCCGGCGTGACAACGTTTCCCAGGCTCTATGCTCGGTGGGGAGGCGCATGTTCCGCCGGAGGGGCGCCCGCCGGCACCCCGACGACGGAGGATTCCCGCACCGTGGCCGAGACCACCCGCCCCGAGCCCCGCTACGGCAACCGGCCCACGATGAAGGACGTCGCCGCCCGGGCCGGCGTCGGTCTCAAGACCGTCTCACGGGTCGTCAACGCCGAGCCGGGCGTCACCCCGGAGACCGAGCGGCGGGTCCGCGAGGCCATCGACGCGCTCGGCTTCCGCCGCAACGACAGCGCGCGGGTGCTGCGGAAGGGCCGGACGGCGACCATCGGGCTCGTCCTGGAGGACCTCGCCGACCCGTTCTACGGGCAGCTCAGCCGCGCCGTGGAGGAGGTGGCGCGGGCGCACGGCACGCTGCTGATCAACGGCTCCAGCGCGGAGGACCCCGGGCGCGAGCAGGAGCTGGCCCTGACGCTCTGCGCGCGCCGGGTGGACGGGCTGATCGTGATCCCGGCCGGGGACGACCACCGCTATCTGGAACCGGAGATGCGCGCGGGCGTGGCCACGGTCTTCGCCGACCGCCCGGCCGGGCTCATCGACGCGGACGCCGTCCTCTCGGACGGCTTCGGCGGGGCCCGGGAGGGCGTGGCCCATCTCATCGCCCACGGCCACCGGAGGATCGGCTTCGTCGGCGACCGGCCGCGGATCCACACGGCGGCGGAGCGACTGCGCGGCTACCGGGCGGCGATGGAGGACGCGGGGCTGCCGGTCGACGAGCGGTGGGTGGCGCCGGGGTCCACGGACCCCGGGCGGGTGGCGGCCTCGCTCGCCGCCATGCTGTCCGGCCCCGAACCGGTGACGGCGCTCTTCGCGGGCAACAACCGGGTCACCGTCACCGCCGTCCGGGTGCTCGCCGGGCGGACCGGCGGGGAGCACCCGGTGGCCCTCGTCGGCTTCGACGACGTCGAGCTCGGCGACGTCCTGGGCGTCACGGTGATCGCCCAGGACCCGGCGGAGCTCGGCAGGACGGCCGCCCAGCAGCTCTTCCGCCGCCTCGACGGTGCCGCCGAGGCGCCCCGCCGGGTCGTCATCGGGACCCGGCTCCTCGCCCGGGGCTCGGGCGAGGTCCCGCCGCCGGCGGACCGCTGAGCCGCGGTCGCGCTCAGCAGGTCCGAAGCCCCTCCACGGGGCCGCCGGAGGCGCCTCCGCGCAGGTGGAGGACGCTGAGGTAGACGTTGGTGTTGCCGCTGTCGTCGTCGGTACGGGCGAACCAGCGGCTGCTCGTGCCTCCGTAGGACTCGCCGTGGTCGAGGTCGACCTGGCAGAAGAAGGTGTGCGGCCCGGCCCCGACCGTGCCCATCTCCCCGCCGTCGTACCGCTTCGTCGTGGCCGAGCGCACCACCTGGCAGAGGGAACCGGCTCCGGCCGCCTCGCACCCGCCGGCCGGGGCCGCCGGAGCCTCGGTGGTCGGCGCGGGCGCGGAGGTGGTGGCGCCGGCGGGCGCGGTCGTGCCGCCCGTGGAGCCGCCCGAGGAAGCGACGGGGTCGCCGCCGGTGTCCGTCGTCGCCGTCGCCCCGCCCGGACGGGTGCCGGAGCCTCCGCCCGTGCTCGGACCGGAGTCCTGGTCCGAGCCCCCGCCCGTGGTGGCGGCCGAGTCCGACGCGCCGCCGGAGTCCGGGTCCGCGCCGCCGTCGCGGGAGTCGCCTTCGGACGGGGCCGCCGAGCCTCCGGGGGCGGCCGAGGAGGCTGCCGAGCCGGGCGGCGCGGAGGTCGGCGCGGTGGCGGCGCCGGGGTCCAGGACGTGCCCGGGTTCACCGGCGCCGCCGGAGGCTCCGTCCGCGTCTCCGCCGGTGCCGCCGGTTCCGGACCGCGCGTCGGACGCCGCCGGGGAGTCGTCGCGGTCCATGAGGACGTACGTGATGCCGCCGCCGGCCAGCAGCACGGCGGCGACGGAGGCGGCGACGACCGCGTTCGCCCGGTTCCGCTTCCGTCCCCGGCCGGTGCGGCGGGCCGCCCGCCGCCCCGAGGGGGGCAGCGTGGCCGCCGCCGGGTCGGCGGCGGCCGGAGCCGTGCCGCCGTAGGGCGCGACGGGCGGCCCGAAGCCGCCGACCGGAGCGGGTCCGGAGTCCCACCCGCCCGGCGCTTCGTCCCCGGCCCCGGCTCCGGTTTCGGCGCCGGCTCCGGCTCCGGTTCCGGCTCCGGCTCCGGCTCCGACTCCGAC
>NZ_JBHTST010000233.1:0-5716 GCF_042794995.1 Streptomyces sp. NPDC056503 | reverse complement strand
CAGGTCCTTCACCGTGCAGCCGGCGCGGTGAAGGACGCCGTCGCGCTTTTCCGGGGCGCGCTAGAGTCGACGCCGATCCGCGGGCGCCCGCCCACGGCCGGCCAGGGAGCGAAGCGTGCTCATCCCCCACGACACCCGGATCGCCCTCGACACCGTCGTCGATCTGATGAACACCGCCGCCCAGGGCGACCGTGAGGACACGCTCGCGGACCTGGACGCGCTGGGCGTGTTCGTCCGCGAGCACCGGGTCAGCGGCGTGGGCGAGCTGGACGCCGAGGACCTGCGGGCCGTCCGCGAGGTGCGCGACCGCTTCACCGCCGTCTTCACCGCGCCCGACGCCCGGATCGCCGCCCCGCTGATCAACCAGCTGGTGGCCGCGGCGGGCACCACCCCGCAGCTCACCGACCACGACGGCTACGACTGGCACGTGCACTACTTCGCGCCGGGCGCCTCGGTCGCCGACCACCTCGCCGCCGACTGCGGGATGGCGCTCGCCTTCATCGTGGTCTCGGGCGAGCGCGAGCGGCTGCGGCGGTGCGAGGCGCCGGACTGCGGCCGGGCCTTCGTCGACCTCTCCCGCAACCGCTCCCGCCGCTACTGCGACAGCCGCACCTGCGGCAACCGTCTGCACGTGGCCGCCTACCGGGCCCGCCGCAAGGAAGCCGCCGGGTAGCGGCCGCCCGCGCACGCAGAGGTCCTCCGAGCACGCAGAAGGTCGTCAGAGCACGTAGAGGTCGTGCAGGGCCGCCATCAGGAGCAGGGCCCCGATCACCGTCAGGAAGATCATCAGCGGCGGCTGCGACAGCGCGAAGAGACAGCCCCTCGGCTCGTCGACCGGGGGGTCGGCGGCGGCAACGGACTCGGCGGAGGCGGGGGCGGGTTCCCGCGAGGTATCCAGCATCTCGGGGGGATGATCGCGCACCCGAGACCCGGAAAGGCCGGAAACAGCCCCACGACGGGGTGGTTCATCCCTTCCCGTGGATCTCCGGATCACCGCCGGTCGTGGCCCGGCAGGCAACGGCCAGAAGCGGTCAGATTCCGTGCTTCTTCAGAATCGCCTCGATGTCGCTGAAGTCCTCGGCGTCCCCGCCGCGGGCGGGCGTGCCCGACGCGGGACGGGTGAGGGCCTCGCGGGCCGAGGCGGAGGCCGGGGCCGAGGCGCCGGGCGCGACCGCCCCGGGCCGTGCTCCCCCGTCCGTCGCCTTCCGGCCACCCCGGCGGCGCTCGACGCCACGGGTCGTCAGCAGGAGCAGCCAGGCCGCGCCGAGCACGCCGAAGCCGGCCCAGGCGACCGGGCTGAAGACGGTGTCGAAGGCCCACTCGACGGCGCCGGTCATCACCAGGCCCAGCGGGACGAGCGACCAGCCGGCGATCCGCGCCGCGCTCAGGTACTTCTTCCGGTAGGCCGTGATCGCGGCGATGCCCAGGCCCGCCGCGGACACCGCGGAGAAGATGGTCTCGGCGAGCATGCGGTCCTCCAGGTCCCGGGTGATACGTCCCTTCCATCCTGCACCGACCCACCCGCCGGAGGCCACGCCCCGGGCCCCGTCTCAGGGAGATCTCCGGGTCGTCCCGGACGGGATCTCCTCCTCAGGTGCCGGTGCGGTGCCGGTGCGGGCCCGGTGCGGTGCCGATGCGGGCCCGGGGCGGGCCGGCTGGAAGACTGCCGTTCATGACTGACTCCACCACCGCACCCTCCCCCGTCGTCCTGGAGGCGTGGTTCGACCTCCAGTGCCCCGACTGCTTCCAGGCCCTCGACGACGTCCACGCCCTGCGCGAGAAGTACGGCGACCGGCTCGACGTACAGCTGCGCCACTTCCCGCTGGCCAAGCACAAGCACGCCTACGCCGCCGCCCAGGCCGCCGAGGAGGCGGCCGACCAGGGGCAGGGCTGGGCCTACGCGGAGGCGCTGCTCGCCAGGACCGCCGACCTCGACGACCGGGGCGAGCCGGTGCTCCTGGAGGTGGCGGCCGGACTCGGCCTGGACGCCGAGGAGTTCGACACGGCGCTGATCGACGGCCGGCACCTGCTCACGGTCGACGCCGACCAGGCCGAGGGCCAGGCGCTCAAGGTCACCGGCACCCCGACCTACGTCATCGACGGCGAGCGCCTCGACGGCGGCAAGAGCCAGGAGGGGCTGCGGGCCCGGATCGAGGAGATCGCCGACCGTCTCCTGGCCGGCTGACCTCCCGCTCCGCCCGACGGCTCAGAGCAGCGGCTTGGCGCTGTTGACGTGGGTCGTGCGGTAGCCGAGCGACTCGTACAGCCGGAGCGCCGGGGTGTTGCCCGCGAAGACGTGGAGTCCGAGCAGGCGCTCCCCGGCCTCCCGCGTCACGCGCTCGGCCACCAGCATCAGCGCCCGGCCGTACCCCTCGCCGCGCCGCTCCGCGCCGACCTCGATGTCGTAGACGTACCCGGCGCTCACGCCGGGCTCCAGCTCCCGCACCCCGGTCCAGACGTGGCCGACGACCCGCCCGTCGGCGACGGCGACGTGGATCGCCGTGCCGGGGCTGGCGAGCCCCTGGGGCAGCAGCTCCCGGTGGCTGGCCTCCGCCTTGGCGCGGGCCTGCTCCTCGGGGACGCCCCGGTCGGTCCAGCTGCGCGCGAAGGCCTCCTTGGCCCCGGTCTCCCAGGCCGTGAACTCCTCCTCGGTCATCGACCGCACCACGATGCCGGGCGGCGGGGCGGACGCGTCCCCCGCGAGCTCCTTCAGCATGTTCCGGCTGCGCTCGGTGTAGCCGAGCGCGCGGGCCAGGGCGAGGGCGGCCGTGGCCTCGGCGGGGACGGATATCGTCACGTCCGAGCACCCCCAGCCGCGCAGCACCTCCTCGGCGGCGAGCGCCGCCACCGTGCCGCGCCCCCGGCCCCGGTCCGGCTCGTCGACCCGCAGGCCTTCGACCATCCCCGCCGCGGCTCCGAAGTTCGGATCGGTGGCGACGCGGACGGAACCGACCCGGCGGCTGTTCACGCAGATGTCGTAGGTGCGCGAACGGCCGCCGTCGGCGGAGTGCTGAAGCGGCTCGGTCGGCCGCAGGGTGGTGGTCATCAGGGGTGTTCTACCCATCCGGGAGACCCCCGTCATCCCGATTTCAGCCGAGGCGCGGGTCCCGGTCGGCGGCGGCCCGCTCCTCGAAGACCCGCATGGCCTTGGCGGTCACCGGGCCGGGGGCCGCGGCGAGTTCGCGCCCGTCGACGCGGTGGACGGCCTGGACGTCCCGCAGCGTGGAGGTGAGGAAGACCTCCTCGGCGGTCTCCAGGACGTCGAGCGGCAGGTCGGTCTCGACGGCGCCGGTCCACTCGACGGCCAGCGCGCGGGTGATCCCGGCGAGGCAGCCGGAGGAGACGGGCGGGGTGTGGATCCGGCCGTCGAGCACGACGAAGACGTTGGAGCCGGTGCCCTCGCAGAGCCGGCCGACGGTGTTGCCGAAGAGGGCCTCGGTCGCGCCGGCCTCCTTCGCCCGGGCCAGGGCGACGACGTTCTCCGCGTACGAGGTGGTCTTCAGGCCCGTGAGGGCGCCGCGCTCGTTGCGGGTCCAGGGGACGGTGACCACGGCGGTGGTGTCGGGGCGGCGGGAGGTCTCGCCGACGGCCACGACGAGGCTGGCGCCGGCGTCGCCGCGCTCCGAGCCGAGCGGGGAGAGGCCGCCGGTGTAGGTGATCCGGAGCCGGCCGAGCTCCGTCGGGTTGGCCGCGAGGACGGCGGCGCAGGCCCGGCGGACCTCGTCGAGGTCCGGGTCGGGCAGCCCGAGGCCACGGGCGGAGCGGGTGAGACGCTCCAGGTGGAGGGTGAGAGCGAACGTTTCGCCGCGCTCGACCTTGACCGTCTCGAAGATGCCGTCGCCGACGGTCAGCCCGTGGTCCAGGACGGAGACCCGGGCGGTCTCCTCGTCGTGCAGTCCGCCGTTGACCCAGAGTTTCATCGCGAGATGGCCTTTCCGCTCGCCCCTGGGACGTCGGTGTCCCGGGCGCCTGACTCGTAGGCGCCCGACGCTATCGCGACCAGCCGGGCCGCCTTCAGCTCGGTCTCCTCCCACTCCCGCTCCGGGTCGGAACCCCAGGTGATCCCGGCGCCGGTGCCGAAGCGCAGGACGCCGGCCGGGCGGTCGACCCAGAAGGTGCGGATGCCGACGGCCAGCTCGCCGTGACCGCTGTCGGCGTCCACCCAGCCGACGCCCCCGCAGTACGGACCGCGGGGCGCGGTCTCCAGGGCCTCGATGATCCGCAGCGCGGAGGACTTGGGGGCGCCGGTGACGGAGCCGGGCGGGAAGGTGGCGTCGAGCAGCTCGGGCCAGCCCGCGTCCTCGCGCAGCACGCCGCTGACGGTCGAGACGAGGTGGACCAGGCCCGGGTGCTCCTCGACGTCGCAGAGGGCGGGGACGGCGACGGAGCCGGTCTCGCAGACGCGGCCGAGGTCGTTGCGGACCAGGTCCACGATCATCACGTTCTCGGCGTGGTCCTTGGGCAGGAGGTCGGCGGCGGTCCTGCCGGTGCCCTTGATGGGGCCCGAGGAGACCCGGCCGCCCTCGCGCCGCAGGTACAGCTCGGGCGAGGCGGTGGCTATCTCCACGCCGTGCGCCGGCAGGCGGATCGTTCCGGCGTACGGGGCGGGGTTGCCGGCCGCGAGCAGCGCGGTGAGGGCGTCGACGTCGGCGCCGGCCGGATCGGGCAGCGGCGCGCTCATCACCCGGCAGAGGTTCGCCTGGTAGACCTCGCCGCGCGCGATGTGCTCGCGCACCTTCCGCACGCCGGCGGTGTACGCGGCGCGGTCGAGCGACGACGTCCAGTCGCCGGGGCGGGGTCCCGCCCACGCGCCGGGTACGGCGGCGGGCACCGGCGCCCTGCGGACGTCTCCGAAGCGGGCGCAGGTGAGCCGGCCCTCGAAGTCGGCGCAGACGGCCCAGAAGCCGGTGGAGTCGAGTGCCTCGGGATCGTTGGTGACGTCCCGGAGGTCGGTCGCGACGAGGCCGCCGAAGCGGGCCAGGGGAGCAAGGTCGTACACGCAACGAGTCTAGGTCGGCGCGCCCCGGAGCACGGGGCGCGCGGGCGCCGGGGCTCCCCGCGACCGCGGGGGCACGGCGGGTGAACACCGTTCGAACCCTCCGGGAGCCCCCGCCGGGCGCGCCGAAGGGCGTGCAGGTCAGCACGCTGCGGAAACGCGTTTTTGTACTGGCCCGGGAATCCGCTAGAGTTCAACACGTCGCCGGGACGCGCAAGCGGACCGGAACCGACAAGCGGACGTGGCTCAGTTGGTAGAGCATCACCTTGCCAAGGTGAGGGTCGCGAGTTCGAATCTCGTCGTCCGCTCGATGTGGGGGATCTTCCCGAACCCCCGTATTCACTCCTGGTGGAGTGGCCGAGAGGCGAGGCAACGGCCTGCAAAGCCGTCTACACGGGTTCAAATCCCGTCTCCACCTCCAAGGACGATTAGCTCAGCGGGAGAGCGCTTCCCTGACACGGAAGAGGTCACTGGTTCAATCCCAGTATCGTCCACTGGGCCTTCGGGCCCTGATCTTCGGATCCCCGCGCGATTAGCTCAGCGGGAGAGCGCTTCCCTGACACGGAAGAGGTCACTGGTTCAATCCCAGTATCGCGCACCACGACTCACGCACCCCCGGGTGCGTCCCGCGCGATTAGCTCAGCGGGAGAGCGCTTCCCTGACACGGAAGAGGTCACTGGTTCAATCCCAGTATCGCGCACCACGACTCACGCACCCCCG
>NZ_JBHTST010000232.1:0-5917 GCF_042794995.1 Streptomyces sp. NPDC056503 | reverse complement strand
GGTTCCTCGACGAGGAACCGGGCCCGGAGCCGTTTCCGGTCGCTTCCCGGCCGTTTCCGTCAGAACTTGATGGCGCTGATCGTCTGGGTTATCGAGTTCAGGAAGCGTTCGATGTCGTCGGCCATGCCCGTGGAGGCGAGGAAGAAGCCGAAGAGGACGGCGACCACGGCGGGTCCGGCCTTGAGGCTGCCTCCTCGGATCAGCACCACGAGGACGATCCCCAACAACAGCACCGCGGACAGCGAAATCGCCACAACTGATCACACCCTAGGTCGGTCCCACCTGGCCCCGGGGTGTATATCCGGACACCCCCGCGCCTCTATCGTGCCACCAACCCCGTTGCCCTCAACGGCGGGTGACGAATCGTGGGACGCCCGGCGGGGGCGGAAGGTTCAGGCCTGGCGGGAGATGAGGAGGAGGGCCCGGTCGTCGTTGACGTCCTTGGCCACCGCCTCGATCAGGTGCCAGGCGACGCCCTCGAAGCCGGCGGGGACGCAGCGGTCGGCCTCGCCGGTGAGGCGGTCGATGCCCTCGGCGAGGTCCCGGTCGGCGGCCTCGACCAGGCCGTCGGTGAAGAGCATCAGGACGTCGCCGGGGTGCAGGGTTCCCTTGACCGGGTGGAACTCGGCGCCGTCGTAGACGCCGAGGAGGGGGCCGTCGCCGTCCTTCTCCTCCCACCGGCCGGTGCCGGAGTGGAGCTGGAGCGCGGGGAGGTGGCCGGCGGAGAAGAGCTCGTAGTCGCCGGAGTCCAGGTCGAGGACGAGGTGGATGGAGGTGGCGAAGCCCTCGTCCCAGTTCTGCCGGAGCAGATAGCCGTTGGCCGCGGGCAGGAAGCCGTGCGGCGGGAGCGAGCCCAGGAGGCCGCCGAAGGCGCCGGAGAGCAGCAGGGAGCGGGAGGCCGCGTCCATGCCCTTGCCGGAGACGTCGGTGAGGACGACCTCCAGGGTGCGGCCGCCGTGGGTGCGGGCGGCGACGACGAAGTCGCCGGAGAAGGACTGGCCGCCGGCCGGGCGGAGCGCCATCTCGCGGTGCCAGCCGCGCGGCAGCCGGGGCAGGGCGCTCTGCACCCGGAGCCGCTCGCGCAGGTCGAAGAGCATGGTGCCGCCGCGCCGCCAGGGCACCCCGACCCTGGCCCGGAACTGGGCGATGAGCAGGCCGAAGAGACCGCAGGCGGCGACCACCAGGACGGTGCCGGGGGTGACGCGGGCGGGCCCCTCCCCGTACGGGCCGAGGATCGCGGACTCGACGATCAGGCCGCCGGCGGACGCCGCGTACAGCCCGAGGAGGCTGGCGGGGCGCAGCAGCAGCCCGCCGGCCACGATCGGCAGGACGAGGGCGGCGGGCGAGCACCAGACCGGGTCGAGGACGGTGCCGCAGACGATGGCGGGGATGGTGAGGAGGAGCCCGGCGAGGGCGAGGCGGTCGGAGGCGCCGCCCCGGAAGTAGTCGACGCCGGTCCGGCGCAGCGCGACGCGGGCCCGGTGGGCGCGCCTGCGCAGCCGGGCCGCGTACGTGTTCGCTCCGTGCTGGGCCATTGGCCTGGACCCTATCCACCCCGGCCGCTCCCGTGCAGGGGTACCCCTGTGACAAGGTGCGTGAAATCGGGTCGCCTCGGGCGGGGAGCGCTGATATCGATGGCATATGACGACTGAACTGCGGGTCCTCGACCCTGCGGAGTGGGATCGCTGGTTCGCGACGCTGGAGCTCGCCTTCGGCGGTGTGCCGGAGGAGCCGGAGGAGCGGGCGCTGTGGCGGGACCTGACCGAGTGCGAGCGCTCGCTGGCGGTCTGGGACGGCGGCGATCGGCCGGTGGGGACGGCGGGGGCCTTCTCGTTCCGGCTGACGGTGCCGGGCGGGGCCTCGGTGCCGGCGGCGGGGGTCACGATGGTGGGCGTGGCCGGAACGCATCGGCGGCGCGGGATCCTGACCTCGATGATGCGCCGGCAGCTCGACGACGTGCGGGAGCTGGGCGAGCCGCTGGCCGTGCTCACCGCCTCGGAGTCCGTCATCTACGGGCGGTTCGGGTACGCGGCGGCGAGCTGGGCCCAGCGGGCGGTCGTCGACACGACCCGGGTGCGGCTCGACGTGCCGGCCGGGACGGACGCGGTGGCGCTGCGGATGGTGCCGCTAGCGGAGTCCTCCGCGGCGACGGAGGCGGTGTACGCGCGGATGGTGCCGCGCCGGCCCGGGATGCTGGCCCGGCGGCCCGGCTGGGAGCGGCTGCCGCTGCTCGACCCGCCGGGGTCGCGGAACGGCGCCTCGCCCCGGCTGTGCGTGCTGGCGGAGCGGGACGGGGAGGTCGTCGGATACGCCTACTACGCGATCAAGGCGGACTGGACCTGGGCCGGCGCGGACGGCTCGGTGACGGTGCACGAGCTCCACGGGCTCGACGCGGCGGCGGAGGCGGCGCTGTGGCGGTTCCTCTGCTCGGTCGACCTGACGTCGAAGGTCCGGGTGCACAGCGCGCCGGTGGACTCGGCGTGGCTGCACCTGGTCTCCGACGTACGACGGTGCGAACCGACCGTGCGGGAGCAGCTGTTCGCGCGGCTCGTGGACGTGGGGGCGGCCCTGGAGGCGCGGACGTACCAGACGCCGGTGGACGTGGTGTTCGAGGTCGAGGACGCGTTCTGTCCGTGGAACGCGGGGCGGTGGCGGCTGTCGGGGGACGCGAAGGGCGCGGTCTGTTCGCGGACCGCCGACGCGGCCGATCTCGCGCTGTCCGTGCGGGAGTTGGGGGCCGCGTACCTGGGTGGCACGTCGCTGGCCTCGCTGGCCCTCGCCGGGCGGGTCACCGAGCTGCGGGGCGGGGCGCTCGCGGAGGCGTCGCTCGCGTTCGGGTCCGGTCTCGCGCCCTGGCTGCCGCACGGGTTCTAGGGGCGGGCGCGGCGGGGGAGGCGGCCTAGGGCTGGCAGCCGGGGCACCAGAAGAGGTTCCTGGCGGCCAGGTCGGCCGTTCTGATCGCGGTGCCGCAGACGTGGCAGGGCAGGTCGGCGCGGCGGTAGACGTAGACCTCGCCGCCGTGGTCGTCGACCCTCGGGGGGCGGCCCATCGCCTCGGGGGTGTGTTCGGGGCGGACCGTGTCGATGCGGTTGAGGCGGACGCCTTCGCGCATCAGGAACCTCAGGTCCTGCCAGATCGCGGTCCACTCCCCCTCCGTCAGGTCCTTGCCCGCGCGGTAGGGGTCGATGCCGTGGCGGAAGAGGACCTCGGCCCGGTAGACGTTGCCGACGCCGGCGATGACCTTCTGGTCCATGAGCAGGGCGGCGATCGTCGTGCGGGACCTGGCTATGCGGCGCCACGCCTTGTCGGGGTCGTCGGCGGGGCGGAGCGGGTCCGGGCCCAGGCGGTCGTGGATCGCCCGCTTCTCGGCGTCGGTGACGAGCGCGCAGGTGGTGGGGCCGCGGAGGTCGACGTACGACTCCGGGTCGGCGAGGCGCAGGCGTACGGTCCCGGCGGGCGGGGGCGCGGGGGCGTCGCCGAAGTCCACCTTGCCGAAGAGGCCGAGGTGGATGTGGATCCACTCGTCGCGCGGGAAGCCGAGGAAGAGGTGCTTGCCGTGGGCCTCGGTGGTCTCCAGGACGGAGCCGTCGAGCAGGGCGGCGGAGCCGGCGAACCTGCCCTGGGGGCTGGAGACGCGCACGGGCCGGCCGCCGAACCGCTCGCGGTGGTCGGCGGCCAGCCGGTGGATGGTGTGCCCTTCGGGCATCAGGCGGTGGGCTCCTGCGGGTGGTGGGCCGGGATCGGGGGGAGCTCGCCGGTGGTCTCGTACGCGCTCAGCATCTCGATGCGGCGGGTGTGGCGCTCGTCGCCGGAGTAGGGGGTGGCGAGGAAGATCTCGACGAACTTGGTCGCCTCCTCCTCGGTGTGCATGCGGGCGCCGACGGCGACGACGTTGGCGTTGTTGTGCTCGCGGCCGAGGGCGGCGGTCTGCTCGCTCCAGGCGAGGGCGGCACGGACGCCCTTGACCTTGTTGGCGGCGATCTGCTCGCCGTTGCCCGAGCCGCCGATGACGATGCCGAGGGCGTCCGCGTCGGCGGCCGTCTTCTCGGCGGCGCGCAGGCAGAACGGCGGGTAGTCGTCGAGGGCGTCGTAGATGTGGGGACCGCAGTCGACGGGCTCGTGGCCGTGGGCCTTGAGCCACTCCACGAGGTGGGTCTTGAGTTCGTAGCCGGCGTGGTCGGAACCGATGTAGACGCGCATGGACCCGAGTGTGGCACGGCCGGGACGGGGCAGGCGTCAGCGGGGTCGGGACCTTGGTCCCGACGGGTCATGGACCTCCGTCCCGGCTGGTCCGGACCTTATGACCCGAATATGTCCTGAATCACGATCCGGAGCCAAGCCTTCCGTACTGGCCGGTCGCCGGGTTACATGGCTCCGGCTCGCGACCCGAGCCACCCCCCACACCCGAAGGAAGCGTTCATGAACACGCAGCCGACCCTCGCCAAGGAAGGCGGCAGCACCGGTGACCCCGGTCGGACCCCGCCGTCCGACGGCCTCAAGGCCGGGCTCAAGAACCGCCATCTGTCGATGATCGCGATCGGCGGCGTCATCGGCGCCGGCCTCTTCGTCGGCTCCGGCTCCGGCATCGCCGCCGCCGGCCCCGCGATCCTCCTCTCCTACGCGCTCGTCGGCGCGATGGTCGTGTTCGTGATGCGGATGCTCGGCGAGATGGCCGCCGCGCGGCCCTCCTCCGGCTCCTTCTCGTCCTACGCCGACCAGGCCCTCGGCCGCTGGGCCGGTTTCACCATCGGCTGGCTGTACTGGTTCTTCTGGGTGGTCGTGCTGGCCGTCGAGGCGACCGCGGGCGCGGTCATCCTGGAGAGCTGGATCCCGGCGGTGCCGCAGTGGGCGTGGGCGCTGATCGTCATGGTGGTGCTCACCGCGACGAACCTCGCCTCGGTGGCCTCGTACGGCGAGTTCGAGTTCTGGTTCGCCGGGATCAAGGTCGTCGCGATCGGCGCCTTCGTGGTGATCGGCATGCTCGCGGTCTTCGGCGTGCTGCCGGGCTCGGACAACCCGGGCGCGGGCTTCGCGCACCTCACCGACGCGGGCGGGTTCATGCCGATGGGCGCGGGCGCGATCCTCACGGGTGTCCTGATGGTGGTCTTCTCCTTCATGGGCAGCGAGATCGTGACCCTCGCGGCCGGCGAGTCGGAGGACCCGCAGCGGGCCGTGACCAAGGCGACGAACAGCGTGATCTGGCGGATCGGCGTCTTCTACCTGGGCTCGATCTTCATCGTCCTGACGCTGCTGCCGTGGAACGACCCGTCGATCGTGGAGAAGGGCTCGTACGTCGCCGCCCTGGACTCCATCGGCATCCCGGCGGCCGGTCAGATCATGAACGTGATCGTCCTGACCGCCGTCCTGTCCTGCCTCAACTCGGGCCTCTACACGGCCTCCCGGATGGCCTTCTCGCTCGGGCAGCGCGGTGACGCGCCGAAGGCCTTCGCCAAGGTCGACAAGCGGGGCGTGCCGCGCGCGGCGATCCTCTCCTCGGTGGTCTTCGGCTTCGTCGCGGTCTTCTTCAACTACGAGTGGCCCGACACCGTCTTCGCCTTCCTGCTGAACTCCTCCGGCGCGGTCGCGCTCTTCGTCTGGCTGGTCATCTGCGTGACCCAGCTGCGGATGCGCGGGATCATCCTGCGCGAGTCGCCGGAGAAGCTGGTCGTGCGGATGTGGCTCTTCCCGTACCTGACGTGGGCGACGATCGGCATGATCGTCTTCGTCCTCGGCTACATGATCTACGACGGCGGCAGCGCCCGGGAGCAGGTCGTGCTCTCGCTGCTGGTGGCCGCGCTGGTGCTGGCGATCGCGCTGGTCCGCGAGCGGGTCAGGAAGACCGCCGCC
Organism: Streptomyces sp. NPDC056503; assembly: GCF_042794995.1. Taxonomy (NCBI): domain Bacteria; kingdom Bacillati; phylum Actinomycetota; class Actinomycetes; order Kitasatosporales; family Streptomycetaceae; genus Streptomyces; species Streptomyces sp. NPDC056503. Next base: position 70 of record NZ_JBHTST010000232.1, on the reverse strand, counting down.
TCCCGCGTCTAGGCCGTCTCCTCCGGCTTCCGCCGGGGGTACGGGAAAGGGCCCGCGCTCCGTGAGGAGC
>NZ_JBHTST010000231.1:0-5950 GCF_042794995.1 Streptomyces sp. NPDC056503 | reverse complement strand
CCGGTGAGGTCGTATTGGTTGATGGGGTCGCCGGGGTAGCCGTAGGCGTTGGCGCCGCCGCCGTAGATGGGGTCTGCGGTGAGGAAGCGGCCGGTGGTGGGGTTGTAGAGGCGGACGCCCATGAGGACGAGGCCGGTGAGGGTTTCGCTGGAGCGCTGCTTGCCGCCGAGCCAGTTGTAGCGGGTGGCGGGCTGGCCGGCGCGGGGGTTGCCGTATTCGTCGTTGTCGAGGACGAGGGGGGCTTCGGCGAGGTCGAGCGGGAGCTGGAGGACGACGTCGCCGTGGATGTTGGTCAGCTGCAGGGTGGTGCCGTCGGTGTTGCCGCTGGTGGCGGCGAGGTCGCCGGAGGCGGATTCGACGTTGCGGCTGACGGTGCCGTCGGTGGTGTTCTCGGTGATCCAGCGGGGGTTGTCGCCGTCGCTGTCGTAGTGGTTGATCTTGGATGCGGTCTGTGTCCAGGTGCCGTCGGTGTCCTCTTCGACGGTCCAGGAGCGGAAGCGGAGGTTCGCGTCGAGCTGCCAGGTCTGGCGCTGGTTGTTGGCGGTCTGCTGGTGGGCCAGGTCGTTGGCGTAGTAGCCGATCTGGTTGCCGGGCAGGGTGGTGGTGCGGCCGAAGGCGTCGTAGACGTAGCCGGTGTCGACCAGGCGGTCGGCGCTGTCGTAGGTGTGGGTGGTGGTGGTGCCTCCGGCGGTGGGGCAGGCGCCGCCTGCGGTGCCGGCGGCGGTGGTCAGGCCGGTGCGGTTGGTCCGCTTGTCGAAGTTGTAGGTCCGCGTGGTGCAGATGTCACCGACGGTGTCGTTGACCTTGGTGAGGCGGCCTTCGGCGTCGTAGGTGTAGTCCTGGCTGGACCAGCCGTTGTGGCGGGTGACCTGGCCGTGGACGGATTCCTCGACGGTGTCGGAGTAGACGACCTCGCCGTCGCTGTCGCGGGTGTAGACCTTCGACAGGGTGGCGCCGGTGGTGTCTTCCTGGACGGTGAGGGTGTAGCCGCCGGGGAGCTTCTCGGTGGCGACGGAGCTGTCTGCGTCGTAGGTGGCCTGGAAGGCGCCGGCGACGGAGTCGGTGGTGGTGGTGGCCAGGCCGCGGGGTTCGGCGGTGGTGTCGTAGGTGTAGGTCACCGTGGACGGCACCGAGTCGGAGGTCTTGACCGGGCGGTCGAGCAGGTCGTACTCGGTGCGGGTCACGCCGCCGTCGGCGTCGGTGTAAGAGACCTGACGGCCGAGCTGGTCGTACTCCTTGGTGATGGTCCCGCCGGTCGGCGAGGTGGTCTTGACGGCCTGGCCGGTGGCCGGGTCGTACTCGGTGGTGGACTCCGGGACGGCCTGGCCCAGTCCGCCGGTCATGGCGGTCTTGGTCTGGCGGCCGGCGGTGTCGTAGGTGTTGGTGGTGGTGCGGGTGACGCTGTTGGCGGTCTCGGTGACCTTGGCCGGGTTGCCCCACCAGTCGTACTCGGTGGTGGTGGTCGGCAGCTGGGCCGGGTTGCTGCCGGCGCCGGTGATGGTGCCGGCGGGCCCGGTAGTGCAGACCTGGTCGGCCCACTCCGGGCGGCCGGCGCAGGTGCCGGTGCCGGTGCCGGACCAGTAGGTGGTCACGCGGGTGGCGGCGTCGGTGCCGGTGGCGCCGGGCAGCAGCTGCTTGGTGACGCGGCCCTGGGCGTCGTACTCGGTGGTGTCGGTGATGGCGAGGCCGGCCGGGTCCTTGACCGTCTTGGTCGCCAGGCCCTTGGCCCAGTCGTAGATGGTCTGGGTGACGCGGGCGTCGGCCATCGTCGTGGTGCCCAGCAGCTGGGCGCCGGTGGTGACCTTGGTGACCTGGTTCTCGACCTTGGCGGTGCCGTCGGTCGGGCGGCCGGCGTCGTACTCGTTGACCGTCCAGGAGCGGGCCACGGCCGACTCGCCGTTGAGCGAGATGCGACGCAGCGGGCCGAACTCCTCGAGCTCGCGCAGGCCCTTGGCGTCGTAGAGCGACTTGGTGGCCAGCAGGTCGGCGCGGTCCTGGGAGGACAGGCCGATGATTCCGAGGTCGGTCAAAGTGGCTTGGTCGGCCGCGGTGCCGCCGAGCGCCAGGGCCCGGTTGCCGGCGGTCAGCTCGCCGATGGTGTTGCCGAAGCGGTCGTACTCGGTGGTGGTGATGTTGCCGCCGGGGGTGGCGGCGTTCACCTCGCGCCCGGAGGCGTTGGTGTAGGTGATCGAGGCGCGACGGTAGTCGGCCGCGGTCAGCTGGGCGCCGGAGTGGGCGGCGGGAACGGCGTCGGCCGGGAAGACGGCCGTCGCGTCGGTCGGCGCGTCGCTCTGGCCCCAGGTCAGCACGTCCGAGGCACCCATGGCGTAGGGGGCGTTGGCGCCGCTGAGCGGGACGTCGTAGACGACGCTCGTCGACGCGGTGCCCGACACGGTGTCCTTGGTGCCCTGCTGCAGGCCGGAACGGCTGGCCTTGAGCAGCATGCCGTCACCGGCGGTCGCGGCGTTGCCGGCCTTGCCGTAGGTGAACGACCAGGGCAGCTGGCCAGGCGGCGTCAGGGTGGTGACACGGCCGGCCGTGTCGTAGGCGTACGCGGTGACCAGGGCGGGGCTGATCTGCGGGTTGTAGGTCTCGCGCAGGCGGCCCGTGGTGTCGTACGCGTACTTCTGGACGGTCTTCGCGCTCGCCGCGGCGGCGCCGGGCTCGGTGGACCAGCCGCGGATCTCCTTGACCTGGCCGGCGAAGTCGCCGAAGGCGGAGGAGGTGGCGGTGGTGGCCGTCGCGTAGACGTACTCCAGCGCGCGGCAGCCCTTCGTGGACGGCGTGGCCGTGCAGGTGGCAGCCGAGGTGGCGGAGGTGGGAGAGATGACCAGCTTGGGGCGGGCCAGCTTCTTGCCGTCCGTGCCGGTCACGGTCTCCGAGATCACCGTGGTCGTGGACTGCGCAAGGCCGTCCAGGGTGCTGGAGGCGACCTGCCAGGTGGTGGCCGCGGCGTCCGGCTTGGTGAAGACGGTAAGGGTGCCCTCGGTGTCCTTCAGCGTGAACGAGCCGGTCAGCGAGCCGGTCAGCGTCAGGTCCTCGGCGCCGGGCTCGGCCTTCCAGCCGCCGCCGGTAGTGGCGGTGAAGCCGAGCTCCTCGCCCTCGGAGTCGACCAGCGCGACCGAGGTCGCCGAGGTCTTCTTCAGGAAGGACCAGTCCGACTCGGTGATCTCCGCGGTCGTGCCGGAGGTCCACTGCGGACCGAAGATCGCCGCCTGGCCCTCCTGCTTCGCGCCCGCGTCCGCGCGGCGCGAGGACGCCGAGCGTGCGACGGACAGGCCGAACAGCGAGGTGTCGGTGGCCGACAGGCTGTAGTCACCGGTCAGCAGGTTGACCGAGCCGGGCCCGGCCTCTTCCGAGGGAGCGGTGCCGGCGTTGCGGTCGACGGTGATCTCGTTCGCCGGCGAGTACGCGGTCGCGGTGCCGTCGGTGAACGCCGCACGAACCTCGATCGGGCCGTCCTCGGCGAGGCTGTCGGTGATGTTCCAGGTCAGCCCGGCAGGCTTGCCGCCCGTCACCGCGACCGGCCAGGAGGCCACGGCGTTGCCGCCCTGCAGAACGTTGGCGACCGGGATGTTCTTCCAGGTGTCGGTCTCGCCGCGGCGGTACTGGTAGGTCACGCCGGTGTAGGAGGTCTGGCCCTCGGAGGACAGGCTCACGCGGCGGGCCGGTCGCTCACCCTCGCTCGGCGTCAGGAGCGCTGCCCCGGAGCCGGCGTAGAAGGTGTAGGTGGAGTACGTCGCCGGCACGTTGCCGGCCGCGTCCACCGTTCGCGCGGTGATCGTGTGCTTGCCCGCGGCGAAGGTGAGCGACTTGCTCACCGCAGCGCCGGTCGTGGCGGCCGACTGCCAGGTCGCCTCCCCGTCGAGCTTGTACTCCACGGACACGACGTCGCTGGTGGGCGGCGTGAAGGTGAACGATCCGGTGAACTTGCCGCTGGCGTCCGGGGTGCCGGACCAGGTGTTCGCCGGGAAGTCACCGGAGGAAACCGCCGTGGCGCCGGGCTTGGTGGTGTCGACGGTGAAGTACACCGACGGCGTCCAGTTCGACCAGGCACTGCCGTCTGAGGCACGGCCCTTGAACCAGTAGGTACGGCCGTTGACCAGCTTGCCGGCGGGCACCGTGTAGGAGACCGTCTTGTTCACGACCGGGGACAGCGTTCCCGGGTCCTGGACCAGCAGGTTCGTGGTGCCTTCCCACAGTTCCCACTTGGTGCGCAGGGTCGTGGTCTCGGCGTCGCTCGCGGTGTACTTCAGGGCAGGCGTGGTGGTGGTGACCCAGTTCTTGCCGCCGTTGGCGCGGCCCGGGGTGACGGACATCGGGTTTCCGGCCACCGGGATCGTGTTGTACGTGACGGACACGTACGGCGTGTTCGAGGCGGCGTTACCCGAGTTGAACCGCTTCCACGAGTACGGGTCGGACTCGTTGGTGGCCTTGATGCCCATGGAGTTGGACGTGTTGCCGTTGGCGGCCCAGGCGACGGCGAGGTTCTTGATGTCCGCCGACACCCAGCCGTCCGCACACGAGGACGAGAAGCCCTTCGTCGCGGTCACGGCGGCCCACTTGTTGGTGAAGCCGGGCTGGTTGGTCCACCGCGTGGCGGTCGAGGCGTGCGGGGTGTCCCACACCTCCCAGCTGCTCGGGGTGCACGACCAGGAGTGGTAGTTCCACAGGTTCAGCTTCGCGCTGAGGATCTGCTTGCCCGATATCTGAGCCATCGGGAAGTGCAGGAACGACCGCGCGATCTGGCTCGAGCCGTTGTTGCCGAGCTTGAGCTCCGTCGACGCCGACATGTCGGCGGTGTAGCCCTGCTGGACGAACGTGTCGAAACTGGCGCCGATGTTCACCGCCGGGTCGACGGTGACCGGGAACTTGGTGGCCGGGTCCGCAAGGAACTCGGCATCAGGCGTCAGGGTCAGGTCGACCGTGTCGCCCTTCTGCGTGACCTTCAGCCCCACGTCGGCACGGCGGGTGTGCTCACCGGACCGGGGGTCGATGGTGGCGTCCCACATCTCCGGCGCCGGCAGCACGCCGACCTGCTTGCCGTTCTTGGCGTCCAGGAAGGACACCGACCGGTCCGCGTTCTGCCGGGCCTTGATGCCCTTGGCGTTCAGCGTCAGCGTGACCGAGCCGGTCGCGTCGACGGCAGAGCGGTCCTTCAGCTCCAGGAACTGCTCGAATCCGGTACGGGTGGACTCGATGATCAGGTCGGTGGAAGCCAGGACACCGGGGTAGCGCGCCGTCGTACCCGACACTACCGGCTCGGGGAGAGTCCCCCGCCAGGACAGATCCAGCGCCCTGCCGTTGCCGGCGTCCAGCGAGACCAGCGGAACCGGCGTCGTCTTTGCCTCTCCGGCAGCCCCGGACGCCCTGACCTTGGCCGCCTTCGCGGCAGGCGTCTTCCCGCCGAGCTTCAGCCCGAGCGGGTGGTCCTTGGCGACGACGGAACCGTCCGAAGACTTCGCCAGGTCGACGTCGATATTCCGCCACACACCCGTGGCCTTGTCGCGGAACCGGATCGGGCCCGACGCCGCGTCAGTCGTCACCGTCCCATCCGGATTCGCCCACGTGGTCGTCGACTCCGTCCGCTCCGAACGGGCCTCCACACGCTTGCCGGAGAGCCGGGCCGCGACAGTCGCGGAGGGCAGGTCCGCCGCCTCCGTCGGATACACCCGGTCTTCCTGCTTCGCCGACTTCGCCGACGAGGCCAAGGCCACAGCCTCACCCGTGGTAGCCACCACGACAGCAGTCTCGACAACCATCAAACCTGCCAAAGACAGGGCTATACGGGGCAAAACACCCGGACGCATCCATCTTGCCCCACCCCCCCAAGAAGATGGGGTGATCTGGTCACTCATGACCTGTTTCGACCTCTCATAGAAACCGCCCAACGCGGTTCACAGCCCGGGATGCTAACCATAAAGATCAACAACCCAAAACCGAAGAGAGG
>NZ_JBHTST010000230.1:0-5960 GCF_042794995.1 Streptomyces sp. NPDC056503 | reverse complement strand
CGCCCCGCCCCTGAAGCCGGCGGGGCGCACGGCGCGGCGGTCGGACGCCGCCACGGCCGCCTCGCCGCGGCCCATCGGACAGCGACGGCACCGCCGCCTGTGAGAGGGACGGGAATGGAACCGACCGAGAGTGCCGCCCCGGTGCCACGGCCGCGCGGCCGGGTGCTCCCCGAGGGCTTCACCGGCCTGCCCGCCGCCGTGCTGGGCACAGCGGCCGCCGTGCTCGTCACCGGGCTCCAGCGGGCCCTGACCACCAACCACCCGCTCTTCCCGGGCGGGGTCGCCGGCTGGTCCCTCGCCCTCCTCACCGGGCTCATCGTCGGCCACCTCGTCGCCCTCGGCCGCGAGCGCTGGTGGGGCGGGACCGGCTCCGGCGCCGCCCTCACCCTCGCCGTCCTCCTCCAGTACGGCTGGGTCCCCGCCGGACTCGTCTCGCTCACCGTCGTCGTCCTCGTCAGCGCCGCCCGCCGGCACCGCTGGCGGCAGGGCCTGCTGCACGGCGCCGCCGACATCCTCGGCGTCGGCGCCGCCGCCCTGGTCCTCGCCCTCTTCGGCGACGTCCCCAGCGTCGACCACCCCTGGCGCCCCCTCGACTGGGGGATCTCCGACGTCCCGGAGATCGTCCTCGCCGCCGGCGTCTACCTCCTCGCGACCCGGCTCCTGCTGTGGTACACGCTCGCCCCGCCCGGCCGCGGCCTGCCCACCGTCGCCCGCACCGCCCTGCTCCGGCAGGGGCTCGTCGCCGTCGCCCTGCTCGGCATCGCGCCGCTGATCTGCGTCGTCGCCGCCGCCTTCCCGGTCCTCCTGCCGCTCTTCGCCATCCCGCTGATCGCCCTCGACTCCACCCTCTGGATCGCCCGCGCCCGCGCCGAGGAACAGCTCCGCGACCCGCTCACCGGCCTGCCCAACCGCCAGTGGCTCCTGGAGCGCACCTGGACCGCCCTGGAGGACGCCGAGGGCGAGCAGGCCCGCTCCGCCCTCGTCCTCATCGACCTCGACCGCTTCCGCTCGGTCAACGACACCCTCGGCCACCTCGCCGGCGACCGGCTCCTCCTCCAGATCGCCGACCGGCTCCGCCTCGCCCTGCCCCGCGGCGCCGAGGCCGCCCGGCTCGGCGGCGACGAGTTCGCCGTCCTGCTGCCCGTCGCCGACTCCACCACCAGCGCCCAGCGGGTCGCCCGCCACCTCGTCGCCGAACTCTCCTCCCCGCTCGACCTCGACGGGCTCACCCTCGTCCTGGAGGCCAGCGCCGGCGTCGCCGTCTACCCCGACCACGCCGACGACGCCGAGGGGCTGCTGCGCCGCGCCGACGTCGCCATGTACCAGGCCAAGCGCGACCGCACCGGCGTCGAGGTGTACGAGTCCAAGCGCGACTCCAACACCCCCGACCGCCTCGGTCTCCTCGGCGACCTGCGCCGCGCCCTGGACGCCGGCGAGGTCGAGCTCCACTACCAGCCGAAGGTCCGCTTCGACGGCCAGGTCGCCGGTCTGGAGGCGCTCGTCCGCTGGGTCCACCCCGAGCGAGGAAAGGTTCCACCGGACGAGTTCATCGCCATCGCCGAGTCCTCCGGCCTGATGCCGCACCTCACCGAGTACGTCCTGGAGACCGCCCTCGCCCAGGTCGCCCGCTGGCGCGCCCAGGGCCTGGAGGTACCCGTCGCCGTCAACGTGTCGCCGCGCGACGTCCACACCCCCGGCTTCGCCGGCGCCGTCGCCGCCAGGCTGGCCCGCCACGGCGTCCCGGCCGGCTCCCTCCAGCTGGAGATAACGGAACACGTCCTCCTGGAGGACCCCCAGCGCGCCGCCGACACCCTCAACGGCCTCACCGGCCACGGCGTCAAGATGTCCCTGGACGACTTCGGCACCGGCTACTCCTCCCTCGTCCACCTGCGCCGCCTCCCGGTCAGCGAGCTGAAGATCGACCGCTCCTTCGTCGCCCGGCTCGCCGTCGACACCGAGGACGCCGAGATCGTCCGCTGCACCGTCGACCTCGCCCACTCCCTCGGCCTCCTGGTCGTCGCCGAGGGCGTGGAGGACGACGAGACCTGGGAGCGGCTGCGCGACCTGGGCTGCGACGCCGTCCAGGGCTGGCTGGTCTCCGCCGCCATGCCGCCCGCCGAGACCACCGCCTGGCTGCTCGCCCGCGGCGAGCACGGCTGGCGGCGGGCGGTCGACACCGCCCCCGTGATCGAGCTGGACCCGGCCCCCGGACACGTCGTGCAGTGATCCGGACGGGTCGGCGAGGGGAACCCGGAGGGCCGTCCGGGCCCACCGTTTCACGGGGAGTGGTGCGGGCCCCATAGGATTGGCCCCACATCATCAGACTCACCCCAGAGGATCGCTGCATGCCTGGCATCACGCGCGAGGAGGTCGCACACCTCGCTCGGCTGGCGCGTCTGGAACTCGCCGACGAGGAACTCGACCACTTCGCCGGTCAGCTCGACGACATCATCGGCGCGGTCGCCCGCGTCTCCGAGGTCGCCGAGCAGGACGTACCGCCGACCTCCCACCCGCTGCCGCTGACGAACGTCATGCGCGCGGACGAGGTCCGTCCTTCGCTCACCCCCGCGCAGGCGCTCTCCGGCGCCCCCGCCCAGGAACAGCAGCGTTTCAAGGTGCCGCAGATCCTGGGGGAGGACTGACCATGACGGACATCATCAAGCTCACCGCCGCCGAGATCGCCGCGAAGATCGCTTCCGGCGAACTCACCGCGGTCGAGGTCACCGAGGCCCACCTGGCCCGCATCGACGCCGTCGACGAGAAGGTGCACGCCTTCCTCCACGTCGACCGCGAGGGCGCCCTCGCGCAGGCCCGCGCCGTCGACGAGAAGCGCGCCCGCGGCGAGAAGCTCGGCCCGCTGGCCGGCGTCCCGCTCGCGCTGAAGGACATCTTCACGACCCGGGGCATCCCCACCACGGTCGGTTCGAAGATGCTCGAAGGCTGGATCCCGCCGTACGACGCGACCCTGGTCAAGCGCCTCAAGGCCGCCGACGTCGTCATCCTCGGCAAGACCAACATGGACGAGTTCGCCATGGGCTCCTCCACCGAGAACAGCGCCTACGGCCCGACCGGCAACCCCTGGGACCTCACCCGGATCCCCGGCGGCTCCGGCGGCGGCTCCTCGGCCGCGCTCGCCGCGTTCCAGGCCCCGCTCGCCATCGGCACGGACACCGGCGGCTCCATCCGCCAGCCCGCCGCCGTCACCGGCACCGTCGGCGTCAAGCCCACCTACGGCGCGGTCTCCCGCTACGGCATGGTGGCCTTCTCCTCCTCCCTCGACCAGGGCGGCCCCTGTGCCCGCACGGTCCTGGACGCGGCCCTGCTGCACGAGGCGATCGCCGGCCACGACCCGCTCGACTCCACCTCCGCCGACCTGCCGGTCCCGCCAGTGGTCGAGGCCGCCCGCAACGGCTCGGTGGCCGGGATGCGCGTCGGCGTCGTCAAGCAGTTCCGCGGCGAGGGCTACCAGGCCGGCGTCATGCAGCGCTTCGACGAGTCCGTCGAGCTGCTGAAGGAGCTGGGCGCCGAGGTCGTCGAGCTGGACTGCCCGAGCTTCGACCTGGCCCTCTCGGCGTACTACCTGATCGCGCCGTCCGAGTGCTCGTCCAACCTGGCCCGCTTCGACGGCCTGCGGTACGGCCTGCGCGCCGGCGACGACGGCAGCCGCTCCGCCGAGGACGTCACCGCCCTGACCCGCGAGGCCGGCTTCGGCCCCGAGGTGAAGCGCCGCATCATCCTCGGCACCTACGCGCTCAGCTCCGGCTACTACGACGCGTGGTTCGGCTCGGCCCAGAAGGTCCGCACCCTCATCACCCGCGAGTTCGAGAAGGCCTTCGAGCAGGTCGACGTGATCGTCTCCCCGACGACCCCGACCACCGCCTTCCCGATCGGCGAGCGCGCCGACGACCCGATGGCGATGTACCTCGCGGACCTGTGCACCATCCCGACCAACCTGGCCGGAAACGCCGCCATGTCGCTGCCCTGCGGCCTGGCGCCGGAGGACGGTCTCCCGGTCGGGCTGCAGATCATCGCCCCCGCCATGCAGGACGACCGGCTCTACAAGGTCGGTGCCGCCGTCGAGGCGGCCTTCGTGGAAAAGTGGGGTCACCCGCTGATCGAGGAGGCTCCGTCGCTGTGAGTACCAGTGCACTGCAGAAGGCCAAGGGCTTCAAGAAGTCCAAGGCCGGTACGTATCTGTCCATGGGCACCACCGCCTTCGGCGCCGTCGCAGTGGCCAAGCAGGTCAAGAAGGCCCGCGCCGACCACGACACGCTGAAGCTGATCGACGCCGTCGTGTCCGCCGCCGCCATCGTCACCGGCCTCGCGATCCTGTACCGCGAGCTGAAGCGCCTCGGCGACGACGACGTCCTGCTGGGCTGAGAGGGAAAGTTCCACCGTGACTGTCACTGAACTGCTCTCGTACGAGGCGGCACTGGCCTCGTACGACCCCGTCATGGGCCTGGAGGTCCATGTCGAGCTCGGCACGAAGACCAAGATGTTCTGCGGCTGCTCGACCGAGCTGGGCGCCGAGCCCAACGCGCAGACCTGCCCGACCTGTCTCGGCCTGCCCGGCGCGCTGCCGGTCGTGAACGAGATCGGCGTCGAGTCCGCGATCAAGATCGGCCTCGCGCTGCACTGCGAGATCGCCGAGTGGTGCCGCTTCGCCCGGAAGAACTACTTCTATCCGGACATGCCGAAGAACTTCCAGACCTCCCAGTACGACGAGCCGATCGCCTTCAACGGCTACCTGGACGTCCAGCTGGAGGACGGCGAGGTCTTCCGCGTGGAGATCGAGCGCGCCCACATGGAGGAGGACACCGGCAAGTCGACCCACATCGGTGGCGCGACCGGCCGCATCCACGGCGCCTCGCACTCGCTGCTCGACTACAACCGGGCCGGCATCCCGCTCATCGAGATCGTCACCAAGCCGATCGAGGGCGCGGGCGAGCGGGCCCCCGAGGTCGCCAAGGCGTACGTCGCCGAGCTGCGCGAGCTGATCCGCGCCCTGGGCGTCTCCGAGGCGCGCATGGACAAGGGCCAGATGCGCTGCGACGTGAACCTGTCGCTGCGTCCGAACGGCACCAAGACCTTCGGCACCCGCTCGGAGACGAAGAACGTGAACTCGCTCCGCTCCGTGGAGCGGGCGGCGCGCTTCGAGATCCAGCGCCACGCGGCGGTCCTGGAGTCCGGCGGCACGATCGTGCAGGAGACCCGTCACTTCCACGAGGACGACGGCTCCACCACCTCGGGCCGCATCAAGGACAACGCCGAGGACTACCGCTACTTCCCGGAGCCGGACCTGGTCCCGGTCGCCCCGGCCCGCGCGTGGGTCGAGGAGCTGCGCAAGGGTCTGCCCGAGCTGCCGCGGGTGCGCCGCAACCGGCTGCGCGAGGAGTGGGGCGTCTCCGAGCAGGAGATGCAGTCCATCCTCAACGCGGGCGCGGTCGACGCGATCGTCGCGACGACCGAGGCGGGCGCGGACGCGGCCTCGGCCCGCAAGTGGTGGATGGGCGAGCTGGCCCGCAACGCCAACGAGAAGGGCGTCTCCCTGGAGGAGCTGCCCATCACGCCGGCGGACGTGGCCCGGGTCTCGGCCCTGGTGGCCGGCGGTGACCTCAACGACAAGCTGGCCCGTCAGGTCATCGAGGGCGTCCTCGCCGGCGAGGGCACCCCGGACGAGGTCGTCGAGAAGCGCGGTCTGAAGGTCGTCTCCGACGACGGCGCGCTCGGCACGGCCGTCGACGAGGCCATCGCGGGCAACGCGGCCATCGCCGACAAGATCCGCGGCGGCAAGGTCGCGGCGGTCGGCGCGCTGGTCGGCGCGGTCATGAAGGCCACCCGCGGCCAGGCCGACGCGGCCAAGGTCAAGGACCTGATCCTGGAGAAGCTGGGCGTCAGCGAGGGCTGACCCCGGTCTCGTACGGGAACGAGGGCGGCCCCGCACCGGAACTCTTCGGTGC
>NZ_JBHTST010000229.1:0-6217 GCF_042794995.1 Streptomyces sp. NPDC056503 | reverse complement strand
ACCTCCCGGTTCGTCCGCACACGGTCCCCGAAGATCGTCGCGACCTGATCGGGACCCTGCTGCACGGCCCTGTGCAGACTCTGCGTGAGATACACGGCAACAACTCCTGAGTGGTACGGCGGTGCGAGTCGAGCGAAAGCTCGGGGAGGCCGTGGCCACCGTCGGTGTCGGAGCGACGGTGACCACGGGGTACGGGAAGCCTGCTGTCCGGTGAGGGGGCTCCCCGCGGTCCGTCGGCCGGTGCGTGTCGTCCGGCCGACGGCCGTCATGGCCGGGATCCGGCGCTACTTGCCGCCCGCGCAGTAGACGACCTGACCGCTGATGTAGTCGGTCTCGGGGATGCACAGGGCGTAGACCGCGCCGGCGGCCTCCTCGGGCGTACCGCCCCGGCCCAGCGGAATGGTCTTCTCCAGGGCGGCCATCAGTTCGGGGTTGACGCCGACCGGCAGCTCTCGGCCCTGGATGTCGATGGTGGCGCCGCCACCCGCGGGGGCGTCGGTGAGGCGCGTGCGGATGAGGCCGTACGCGACCGCGTTGACGTTGACGTTGTAGCGGCCCCACTCCTTGGCCAGGGTCTTGGTCAGGCCGATGATGCCGGCCTTGCCGGCGGAGTAGCTCGCCTGACCGACATTGCCGTTGACGCCGGCGCCCGAAGAGATGTTGACGACCTTGCGGTGGACGCGGACACCGCGGGCCGTCTCCTCCTTGGACAGGCGGGAGAGGTGCGGCTGGGCGGCACGCAGGATCCGGAACGGCGCCGTGAGGTGCACCGCGAGCATGGCGTCCCACTGCTCGTCGGTGTGCTTCTGGATGACGGAGTCCCAGGTGTAGCCGGCGTTGTTGACGATGATGTCGAGGCCGCCGAAGGTCTCGATCGCGGTGTTCACGAACCGCTCGGCGAAACCGTCCTCGGTGACGCTGCCGACACAGGCGACGGCGTTGCCGCCGGCTGCCTTGATGTCGGCGACGGTCTCCTCGGCGGGCGCCGGGTCGAGGTCGTTCACGACGACGTTGGCGCCCTCGGAGGCGAACTTGAGGGCGATCTCGCGGCCGATGCCGCGACCGGAGCCGGAGACGACGGCGGTCTTGCCCGCGAGCTTGGTGCTGGTCATGCTGCGATTTCTCCTTCGATGACTGCGGTGCCCGCGAGAGTGACGGTGCCGTCCTCCAGGGCCATGGTGAGATCCAGGTGGGACAGGCCGTCCTCGACCTTGGCCACGGTGGCGGTGGCGGTCGGCTTGCCGTGGAGCGGCGTGATGGAGGTGAACCGCACGGCGAACGAGCGGATCTTGGCCTGGGGGAAGTTCGCGGTCAGCAGCCGGCCCAGGTAGGCCATGTTGAGCATGCCGTGGGCGAACACGTCGTCCATGCCGGCGGACTTGGCCACGTCGATGTCGATGTGCATCGGGTTGTGATCGCCGGAGGCGCCCGCGTACAGCGCCAGAGTGGTCCGGGAGATCTTCGGCAGTTCGAGCTTCACTTGCCCGCCTTCGGGTCGCGCACGACGAGGGACTTGTGGACCTCGGCGACGAGCTCCCCGTCGCGGGTCACCTGGGTGGCCAGGACGAGGAACTCGAGCGCCCCGCCCTTCTTGCTGTAGATGTCCGAGACCTCGGTCTCGAACGTCAGCCGGTCGCCGGCGTGGATCGGCTGGTGGTAGGTGAAGCCCTGCTCGCCGTGGAGCACGTAGCGGATGTCGATGTCCGCGAGCTTCAGGAAGTTGAATCCGTCGGTGCGTCCGCTGTCCGCGCAGAACAGGAAGGTGGGCGGGACCGGGAGGTCCCGGTGGCCGGCCGCCTTGGCGGCCTCGACGTCGGAGTAGACCGGGTCGGTCTCGCCGATGGCCTTCGCGAAGAAACGCAGCTGCCCGCGCTCGATGTCGACCGTGTGTGTCGGGACCTTGGTCCCGATCAGGTCCTTGTTCAGGGCCATGGTGTTCAGTTCGCCTTTTCGTAGAGAGTGACGACGCAGGCGCCGCCGAGGCCGAGGTTGTGCTGGAGGGCGTGCCGGAGGCCGCCCTCGACCTGGCGGCCTTCCGCCTGCCCCCGCAGCTGCCACACGAGCTCGGTGCACTGGGCGAGGCCCGTGGCCCCCAGGGGGTGGCCCTTGGACATCAGGCCGCCCGAGGGGTTCACGACGACCCGGCCGCCGTAGGTGTTGTCGCCGTCGAGGACGAACTTCTCCGCCGTCCCCTCCGGGGTGAGCCCCAGCGACTCGTACGTGATGAGTTCGTTGCTGGTGAAGCAGTCGTGCAGCTCGACGACCCTGATGTCCTCCGGGCCGACACCGGCGGCCTCGTAGACCTGACCGGCCGCGTTCTTCGCCATGTCGTAGCCGATGACCCGCATCATGTCGGTGTCCTCGGCGAACGCGCTGTCGACGTCGGTGGTCAGCGCCTGCGCCGCGATCCGCACGTCCGTGTTCAGACCGTGGCGGCGGGCGAAGTCCTCGCTCGCGATGACCGCGGCGGCGGCACCGCAGGTGGGCGGGCAGCACATCAACCGCGTCAGCGGACCGTACACATGCGGGGAGGCCAGCACCTCCTCGACGGTGATCGGGTCACGGAAGACGGCGTACGGGTTGTTGGCCGCGTGTGTACGGGACTTGACCGCGATCCTGGCGAACACCTCGTTCGTGATCCCGTACTTGTCCATGTACGCCTGCCCGGCGCCGCCGAACAGCTGGGCCGCGCCGGGAGCGTCGGGGTCGAAGCCCTGGAGCTCCCGCATCTTCGTGTGGCTGCGGCTCATGGCCGAGGGGCGGTCGTCCCAGTGGCCCTTGAGCGCACCACGCTGCATCTGCTCGAACCCGACCGCGATCACGCACTCGGCGGCGCCCGAGGCGACGGCCTGCCGGGCGAGCCACAGTGCGGTCGAGCCGGTCGAGCAGTTGTTGTTGACGTTGATCACCGGAATGCCGGTGGTGCCCAGCCCGTAGATCGCGGCCTGACCGCTGGTCGAGTCTCCGTAGACGTACCCGACGTAGGCCTGCTGCACGAGCTCGTAGCCGATGCCGGCGTCCGCGAGCGCGGCCCGGGCCGCGCGCTCGCCCATGACGTCGTAGGTGTCGCTCGCGCCCGGCTTCATGAACGGGATCATCCCGACCCCGACCACATGGACATTGGTGCTCAAGGGAGCCCTCCGCGACTAGTGGTTGTTTACATGGTGATGGCCAGGAGCTTGGCACTCGGGTGCGCAAAGGTCACCAGCCTTGAGCTGTGATTTACGTAACGCACCCCTGGTGTCATCGGTATCTTGCCTCTGATCAGCTCTGATGCGCAGAATTCAAGAGCGAGATGCATGGGGTCAAAGGTAGACGTGAGATTCACATTCGATGGGCACCCAGCCCATGGTGACTGCTCGGTCACCTAAGGTCGGTTAGCTATAGTGAGCCCGGCCGGACATCGGGGCGTAGCCGTCCCATCCGGAGGCCCCGCGGTTGCCGCGGTTGGGCCCTGAAACCCCGTTGCCATCCCGTGCCGCAGTTCGCCCCCGCACGGGCGCACGTGCCGACCCCGGACGAGCCCCTCAGATGCGGCAACGACCACGAAAGGCCAGACCCATGCGTCGAAGCGTGTTCAACGAGGACCACGAGGCGTTCCGGGAGACGATCCGGGACTTCATCTCCAAGGAGGTCGCGCCGGAGTTCCACGAGTGGGAGCGGACCGGACACGCGCCGCGCGACTTCTACTACAAGCTCGGCGAGCTGGGCGTCTTCGGCATGGAGGTGCCGGAGGAGTACGGCGGCGCCGGCGAGACCAGCATCAAGTACGAGGCCGTGATCATCGAGGAGAACGCGCGCGCGGCCGTGACCTTCGGTTCGGCGGGAGTCCACACCGGTCTGTGCCTGGGCTACCTGATGCGGTACGCCACCGAGGAGCAGAAGCACCGCTGGCTCCCGCCGTTCATGAGCGGCGAGACCATGTACGCGGTCGCCATGACCGAGCCCGGCACGGGCTCGGACCTGGCCGGGATGAAGACCCACGCCAAGCTGTCCGAGGACGGTACCCACTACGTCCTCAACGGTGCCAAGACCTTCATCACCGGCGGCGTCCAGGCCGACCGGGTGCTGGTGGTCTGCCGGACCTCCCCGGCTCCTGAGGAGAACCGGCGCCTGGGCCTCTCCATCCTGGTCGTCGACGCCCACGCCGAGGGCTACTCGGTCGGCCGCAAGCTCGAGAAGATCGGCATGAAGTCCTCCGACACCGCGGAGCTGGCCTTCACCGACGTCAAGGTCCCCGTCGAGGACATGCTCGGCGAGGAGGGCCAGGCGTTCCGCTACCTGTCGGAGAACCTCGTCAAGGAGCGTCTGGTCATCGGCATCGGCGCCGCCGCCTCCGCCCGAGCCGCCATCGGTTTCGCCATCGAGTACACCAAGCAGCGCCAGGTCTTCGGCAAGCCGGTGGCGTCCTTCCAGAACACCAAGTTCGTCCTCGCCGAGTGCGCCGCCGAACTCGAGGCCCTCCAGGCGATGGTCGACCGGGCCATGGAGCTCTACGACGAGCGTGAGCTCACGCCCGCGGACGCCTCCAAGCTGAAGCTCTTCGGCACCGAGACGGCCGGCCGGATCATCGACAAGTGTCTCCAGCTCCACGGCGGCTACGGCTACATGCTGGAGTACCCCATCGCCCGCCTCTACGCCTCCACCCGGGTGTCCCGGATCTACGGCGGTACGAACGAGGTGCAGAAGACCGTGATCGCGAAGGACCTCGGCCTGTAGGAAGGTCCGTCACCGACGCCGTGCACCCGCGCTGCCACTGGGCGCGCGGGTGCACGGGCATGCCGTCAGCCTCACGGCCGGGTGGTGCCGCGCACAGGAGCGCCCGCTCTCAGGCCCGGTCGCCGATGCCCAGGGAGTCCATGGCGAGCGCGGACACGACGTCGGGGGTGGCGAGCCGGCGGATCGCGGACGGCAGTCGGTACAGCATGAGAACCATGCTCAGCACGGAGCCGACCATCACCCGCCCCTCGTCCTCGTCGAGCTCGGGACGGCAGGTCCGCAGCAGTCCGACGCACTCCGCGACGAAGCCGAGCTGGCTCTGGTAGGCGCCCTGACGCTGCTCCGCGGAGAGGTGGACCAGCTCGCCCACCATCAGCGGCATGGCGCTGGTGCGGGTACCGCAGAGGGACGAGTAGGTGCGCAGCACGCGATGGAGCGCCTCGGTGGGCGTGCGGCTCTCCGAGAGCTCCCGGGCGAGTGAGAAGCGCAGGACCTCCGACTCGCGGTGGAGGGCGGCCGCCAGGATCTCCGCCTTGCTGGAGAAGTGGTTGTAGATGCTCGGACCGGCGATGCCCGCTGCCGCCCCGATGTCCTCCATGCTCACCACCTGGAAGCCGCGCGCCTTGAACAAGGGGATGGCCGCGGCCAGCAGTGCCTCGCGGCGGGACACGTGGGCGAGACCGGTACCCGGCCGCTGTGGGGTCACATCCGATACATCGGCGGGAAGAGCCCGTGACCGGCACACGGCCGACGCCTGGCGCCTCAGGACATCCTCGAAGCGGGGACGAGGAAGATCGCGGCTGTGGTACGAGGGGCTCACCAGGACGCCCAGGGCGCACCAGGCCAGCAGCAGCGCCTGGTCCTCGTCCAGCTCCGGGCGCAGGTCCCGGATGGCCGTGGCGATCGTTCCCGCGTGCGCGTCGTGATGACGGAGCACGCTGGCCCGAGCCTCTTCGCCCAGGTTCCGGGTCTCACGGTCCAGCAGCACCGGCAGGGACCGGTGGTCGAGGGTGAAGTGCGCGATGGCCCCGAGGAGCTCGTCGAGGCCGTCCGCCTCCTCCAGCGCCGTCGCGAGAAGATCCAGTCCGTCGAGCATGACCCGGCTGAGGAGCTCCTGCTTGCCGCGGAAGTGCCGGTAGAGGCCTCCCGCGGTGATCCCGACCGCGCCGGCGATGTCCTCCATGCCGGTGGCGTGGTAGCCGGAGCGGTGGAAGCACTCCAGGGCCGCCGCGAGGATCTGCGCCTTCCGGTCGCGGGAGCGGCGCACAGGGCGGGCGGTCTTGGTCGTCACCTCGCCATCCTAGGCTCCCCACCTGCGGATGTTCCCGCCGGTGCACCGTCGGATCGATCACGCGGGCCGGCCCCCCGGCTCCCGGAGGAGACGAGGGGCCGGCCGGTGGTGATCAGGCCTTGATCTCGCAGATGCCGGCGCCGGAGGTCACCGACGCGCCGACCTCGGCGTTCAGGCCGGTCACGGTGCCGGACTTGTGCGCGTTGA
>NZ_JBHTST010000228.1:0-6338 GCF_042794995.1 Streptomyces sp. NPDC056503 | reverse complement strand
AGGTGCGGACGCTTCCTTCGTTCCTGTTTCCAGGCCCTCCGGGCGCTTCCTTCGTTTCCGACTCTATCAGATCTTTCCGATCCGATTTCCTCGGTACTTTCCGGTCCTGAGTTTCAATTCCTCGGGGCCTTCCGGCGGGGTCAAACATTACCAGGCTTTCTCCGTCCCGCTGACCACCCCTCCGCGCTCAACCGGATGAACCGGGGCAGGCAGAGGTGTAGACCACTGGGGTTAGGATCTGGCTTGATCGGTGCTGCCGACCACGACTCAAAGCCGCGTTGGGGTCAAGCAGGAGTACGACAGTACATCCCACCGTCAGTAGAGGCAAATCGTTTCCGGTAGTCCCTAGCTCCGCCCAACTGGTACGTCTCGTGCGGAACTAGGACTTCTTATGACTTACGCTTCTGAACAGTACGCGCCGCCCAGGACAGGTGTGGCGGCGCCACACGATCTCCGCCCCTGGGAGGCTTCCCATGACAACCGTGACGTCGCCACTTGTTGGACGCGCCATCGGTCTCGCCAATGTTCCCGACCCGGTCTTCTCCGGTGCCATGGTCGGGCCCGGCACCGCCATCGATCCCGTACGTGAGCCCTCCGAGGCGGTCTCCCCCATCGACGGGGTCGTCGTCTCCATGCACCCGCACGCCTTCGTCGTCGTGGACGGCGAGGGTCACGGGGTGCTGACGCACCTCGGCATCGACACCGTCCAGCTCAACGGGGAGGGCTTCGAGCTCCTCGTCAACAAGGGGGACACCGTGACGCGCGGCCAGGCCGTCGTGCGGTGGAACCCCGCCGATGTCGAGGCCGCCGGCAAGTCCCCCCTCTGCCCCGTCGTCGCCCTCGAGGCCACGGCCGACTCGCTCTCCGACGTCCGTGAGGACGGCGACGTGAAGGCCGGCGACCAGCTCTTCGACTGGAGCTGAGTCCGGTCCGTCCTCCGGACGGCCGCGCGTACGACATTCAACGCGGCGGCATCGGCCGCCGCTCAATCGGAGACGGGTGAGATGGAGACAACGCTGCGAGGCGTCGGCGTCAGCCACGGAGTGGCGATCGGCCAGGTGCGGCACATGGGCACGGCGGTTCTCGAACCGCCCGCCAAGCAGATTCCCGCCGAGGAGGCGGAGCGCGAACAGGGGCGCGCCCGCCAGGCGGTGGAGGCTGTGGCCGCAGACCTGATCGCGCGCGGCAATCTGGCCGGCGGTGAGGCCCAGGCGGTGCTGGAGGCCCAGGCGATGATCGCCCAGGACCCGGAGCTCATCGCCGACGTCGACCGCAGGATCGCGGTCGGCAGCACGGCCGAGCGCGGTATCTACGACGCCTTCTCGCACTACCGCGAGCTGCTGGCGGGTGCCGGTGAGTACATGGCGGGCCGGGTCGCCGACCTGGACGACGTGCGGAACCGGATCGTCGCGCGGCTGCTCGGCGTGCCGATGCCCGGTGTTCCGGACAGCGACGAGCCGTACGTGCTCATCGCGCGGGACCTGGCCCCGGCCGACACGGCGCTGCTGGACCCGGCGCTCGTGCTCGGGTTCGTGACCGAGGAGGGCGGGCCGACCAGCCACAGCGCCATCCTGGCGCGTGCCCTGGGCGTGCCGGCCGTGGTCGCGCTGCCCGGTGCCGGTGAGCTGGCGGAGGGCACGCAGATCGCGGTGGACGGTTCCACCGGCGAGATCTTCGTGGACCCGAGCGAGGAGAAGAAGGCGGCGCTGACCCAGGCCGCCGAGGCGCGCAAGGCCGCGCTGTCCGCGTCGAGCGGCCCCGGTGCCACCTCGGACGGGCACAAGGTGCCGCTGCTCGCCAACGTGGGTGGGCCGGCCGACGTGCCGGCCGCGGTGGAGGCGGGTGCCGAGGGCGTCGGTCTGTTCCGTACGGAGTTCCTCTTCCTGGACGACAGCAAGAAGGCTCCGTCCGAGGAGAAGCAGATCGAGGCGTACCGGAAGGTCCTGGAGGCCTTCCCCGAGGGCCGTGTGGTCGTGCGGGTGCTCGACGCCGGTGCCGACAAGCCGCTCGACTTCCTGACGCCGGTCGACGAGCCGAACCCGGCGCTCGGCGTGCGCGGGCTGCGGTCGCTGCTCGACCACCCGGAGGTGCTGCGGACGCAGCTGACCGCGCTGGCGAAGGCCTCCGAGGGCCTGCCGGTGTACCTGGAGGTCATGGCGCCGATGGTGGCCGACCGGACGGACGCGAAGGCGTTCGCCGACGCGTGCCGCGAGGCGGGGCTCCGGGCGAAGTTCGGCGCGATGGTGGAGATTCCGTCCGCCGCGCTCCGGGCCCGCTCGATCCTGCAGGAGGTCGAGTTCCTGTCGCTGGGCACGAACGACCTGGCCCAGTACACCTTCGCCGCCGACCGTCAGGTCGGTGCCGTGTCGCGGCTCCAGGACCCGTGGCAGCCGGCGCTGCTCGACCTGGTGGCGCTGTCCGCGGAGGCGGCCAAGGCCGAGGGCAAGAGCTGTGGTGTCTGTGGCGAGGCCGCCTCGGATCCGCTGCTCGCGTGTGTGCTGACGGGTCTGGGGGTCACCTCCCTGTCCATGGGCGCCGCGTCGATTCCCTATGTACGGGCGACGCTGGCGAAGTACACGCTCGCGCAGTGCGAGCGTGCGGCGGCCGCGGCGCGTGCCGCGGACACGGCGCACGAGGCGCGGCTCGCCGCGCAGGCGGTGCTGTCCGGGGAGTGATCCCGGAGTCGTAGCGCGTGGTTCGGAGGGGCTTCCCGTCACCTGGTGGCGGGGAGCCCCTTCCTCGTGTCCGGGGTCAGTGGCGGTGGTGGTGGGCGTCGGGGTCGGCGGCCAGGGGGAAGCCGGCCCGGTGGTCGACGCCGTGCTCCGGGGGCAGGGGTTCGCCGGTGCGGGCGTCGGTGCAGTAGGCGGCGAAGACCTCGGCCTCGGTGAGGGGGGCGAGGGTGCCGTCGGCGAGGCGCCAGCCGTGGAGCCGGTCGGGTCGCCCGGGACGGGTCGCGCGCAGGACGAGTCCGCCCGGGGATGCGAGGACGATCCCGGCGGCGAGGACGGCGGCGAACTCGGTGGCCGCGGTGGGGTCGTGGTGGTGGGCGCCCTGGTCCTCGCGGGCGGAGTGGAGGACGGCGAGGAGGTGGTCGTCGGCGGCGGGGACGCTGCAGACGAGGTGGTGGGTGCCGGGTCCCGCGCCGTCGAGGAGTCCGAGGAGCAGACGGGTGGCGCGGTCGAAGGCGTCGCGGCCGAGGTCCAGGCCGCAGTCGGCGCAGTCTCCCGCGGTGGCGAGGACGGTGGTGGCGTACTCCCAGGTGGCGCGGCGGACGGCGGTGTCGACGAGTTCGGGGAGGAGGGCGGTGAGGGGCTGCCCTGTGTAGGTGACGCGGGCGCCGGTGGTGGCCAGGTGGTCGGTGAAGCGGCTGCGGCTGGTGGGGTGGTCCGGGTCGAGGCCGGTCTCGGCGCAGAAGGAGACGTACTCGTCGGGGTCGAAGAGGGCCACGGTGGTGTGGGTGCCCTGGCGGGCGAGGGTTTTGAGGAGGGCTTCGATCTCCTTGAGGTAGGTGGTGTGGTCGTCGAAGGCGAAGGTGCGGTAGCGGCGCATGGCGGCGAAGTCCTGCTCGTCGGCCAGGAGTCCGACGGTGCTGGGGATCTCGCGGCGCAGGGCGCGGCGGAGGCGGGTCGTGGTGGTGGTCGTCGTCATGGGTCCCCCTCGGGCGTGGCGGTCTGATCGCGGCGATCAGTGCTCACTCACCGTAACCGTCGGCACTGACAGTGACGGTTGGGCGGGGTGGGTGACGCGGTCGCGGAGGAGGCGGTGCTGGGCGGCGCCCGCGCCGACGAGGGCGAGGCCGAGGAGCGGCCAGGCGAGGGGGCCGGCGGTCATGACGGCGGTGACGAGGAGGGGGCCGGCGAAGCGCTGGGTGGAGTGGGCGAGGCCGTGGACGCCGAGGTAGGCGCCCTGGGCGTCGGCGGGGGCCAGGGCGACGGAGAGCTCCCACGAGGAGGTGGCGTGGACGATCTCGGCGAAGGTCAGGGCGACGACGGCCACGACGAGCGCGGTGACGGCGAGGGCGCGGCCGCCGGCGGCCGAGGCGGCGAGGGCGAGCGTGCCGACGACGAAGAGGCCGGTGAGGGGGAAGAGGAGGCGGCGGGCGGCCGCGGTGGTGGCGCCGAACCGGGCGAGGGGGACCTGGAAGAGGACGACGAGGACGGTGTTGAGGACGAGGAGGAGCGGGGCGAGGCCGACGGGGGCGTCGGTGGCGTGGACGATCCAGAGGGGGACGGCGACCTGGAGGATCGTGTCGTCGAGGAAGAGGACGGCGTCGGTGGCGGTGTAGCCGAGGAAGGTGCGGTCGCGCCAGGGGCTGGAGGGCTTGTCCCGGGGGGTGTCGCGCGCGGTGGCGGCGACCAGGGAGGGCGCCGACGGTTCGGCGCAGCGCAGGGTGAGCAGGGCGATGGCGAGGTAGGAGAGGACGTTGCCGACGAGGAGCCAGGTGTACGCCTGGGTGGAGCCGGTGGCGAGGGCGGCCGCGGCGCCGAGGCCGCCGATGGACCAGCCGATGTTGACGGTGGTGCGCTGGATGGCCTGGTAGCGGACGCGTTCGGCGCCCGCCTGGCGGGCCGCGTACAGCTTGATGAGGACGCTGCCGGCGCGGTCGGGCAGGGCGCCGAGGGCGGAGTAGAGGGTGAGGAGGAGGAAGTGGTCGGTGGTGAGGAGGGCGAGGAGGGTGGCTCCGCGCGCGAGCTGGGTGGCGGCGATGACGCGGACGAGGGGGAAGCGGTCGGCGAGGAGGCCGGCGAGGGGCGCTCCGGCTATGCCGACGCCGCCGGAGACGGTCATGAGCAGGCCGACCTGGCCGAGGCTCAGGCCTGAGACGTAGGTGAAGTAGAGGGCGGTGCAGCCGGCCCAGAGGCCGGTGCCCGTCTTGTCGATGATGCTGACGACGAGCATGCGGCGGCCGTCCCGGCCTCCCGGGATGCGGTCGAGTGCGGTGCGGTGCCACGAGGACGGGCGACTCACGTGATTCCCCCTTGACGCGAGTTATGTATTGATACATAGTTTGGAACGTGGCAACACAATATTCGATTCAGGGGACATCGGCCAAGGGCATTGCCGCGTCCGTCGAACGCGGGGTGACCGAGGGGGAGCTCGCCCCGGGCGACGCGCTGCCTCCCGTACGGAAGCTCGCGGACGACCTGGGGGTCAGTCCGGGCACGGTGGCAACCGCCTACAAGGAACTGCGCGGGCGGGGGCTCGTGGTGACCCGCGGGCGGGGCGGCACGGTCGTGGCGGAGGCGCCGTCGGTGGCGTCGCGGCGACCCCCGCGGATGCCGGAGGGGCTGACCGACCTCGGGAGCGGCCTGCCCGATCCCGCCTTCCTGCCGGTGCTCCACCCGCCCGGCGCCGTGCGGCCCGTCTACGGCTCGCACCGGGCGGCGCCGCGGCTCGCCGCCCTGGAGGAGCTGACCCGGGCGTGGTTCCGGCGGGACGGGGTGCCCGCGGAGCGGGTGACCTTCGCGCACGGGGCGCTCGACTGCATCGCCCGGCTGCTCTCGGTGGAGCTCCGGCCCGGAGACGCGGTGGCCGTCGAGGACCCCGGCTTCCACCACCTCCTCGACCTGGTCCCCGCGCTGGGGCTGCGGATGGTGCCGGTGGCCGTCGACGGCGAGGGGGTCACTCCGGACGCCATGCGGGCGGCGCTGCGGGCCGGAGTGCGGGCCGTCGTCTTCAGCCCGCGTGCCCAGTGCCCCACGGGGGCTTCGCTCTCGCCCGGGCGGCGGGACGAACTGGGCGCGCTCTTCCGGGAGTTCCCCGAGGTCCTCGTGATCGAGGACGACTACCTCGCCGAGCTCGACGGTCCCCCGGCGCCGACGGTGAGCGCGCTGGGGCCGGCTCGCTGGGCACAGGTGCGCACGGTCTCGAAGCGGCTGGGCGTGGACCTGCGGTGGGCCGGGCTGACGGGTGACGCGGTGACGCTCGCCCGGCACGACGGCCGGATGCTGATGACCTCCGGCTGGGTCAGCCACCTGCTCCAGGAGACCGTCGTCGGGCTGTTCTCCGACCCGGAGGTGGCGCGGCTCGTGGCGCGCGGGGAGGCCGCGTACGCCGAGCGGCGGCGGGCGCTGGTCGAGGCCCTCGGCTCCCGCGGCATCCGCGCGGTCGGTGCCGGGGGGCTGAACGTGTGGGTGCCGGTACGGGACGAGTCGGCGGTGGTCAACGGGCTGCGGACGCACGGGTGGTGGGTGGCGGCGGGCGCCCGGTTCCGGATCGCCGCGCCACCCGCCGTACGGATCACCGCGTCCGTGCTCCTGCCGGAGGCGGCTGAGCGGCTGGCGGAGGACTTCGCCCGGGTGCTCGGGGACACCCAGGCGACGTACGGGGGGTGAGGC
>NZ_JBHTST010000227.1:0-6654 GCF_042794995.1 Streptomyces sp. NPDC056503 | reverse complement strand
CCCCCGACCGGGGGCGCCCTCTCGGCGTACGCACCGCTCTTTACGGCTCGAACTTGTAGCCCAGGCCGCGGACCGTCACCAGGTAGCGCGGAGCGCCCGGGTCGGGTTCGATCTTGGCGCGGAGGCGCTTGACGTGGACGTCGAGGGTCTTGGTGTCGCCGACGTAGTCGGCGCCCCAGACGCGGTCGATGAGCTGCATGCGGGTGAGGACGCGGCCCGCGTTGCGCAGCAGCATCTCCAGGAGGTCGAACTCCTTCAGGGGGAGGTCGACCTTGCCGCCGCCGACCGTCACCACGTGGCGGTCGACGTCCATGCGGACCGGGCCGGCCTCCAGGGCCGCCGGGGTGACCTCCTCCGGCTCGCCGCGCCGGCGCAGCACCGCGCGGATGCGGGCGACCAGCTCGCGCGAGGAGAAGGGCTTCGTCACGTAGTCGTCGGCTCCTATCTCCAGCCCGACGACCTTGTCGATCTCGCTGTCCTTCGCGGTCACCATGATGACCGGGACGTTGGAGCGCCCCCGCAGCTGCCGGCAGACCTCCGTGCCGGGCAGGCCCGGCAGCATCAGGTCGAGGAGGACGAGATCCGCTCCGTTGCGCTCGAACTCGTCGAGTCCGTCGGGGCCGGTCGCCGCCACGGCGACCTCGAAGCCCTCCTTGCGGAGCATGTACGACAGGGCGTCGCTGAAGGATTCCTCATCCTCGACGACAAGGACTCGGGTCACGGAAGGACCTCCGGTGCGGGAAGCGGTTCGGTCATGAGATCGGGGGTGAGGGAGGCGGGGGTCCTGCGGTCCCGTGCGGAGCCCGCCTCGGGCAGCCGCAGGGTGAAGGTGGAGCCCTGACCCTCGGTGCTCCACACCGTGACCTCTCCGCCGTGCGAGGCGGCCACGTGCTTGACGATCGCGAGCCCGAGCCCCGTACCGCCGGTGGCACGCGAGCGTGCCGGGTCGACGCGGTAGAAGCGTTCGAAGATCCGCTCGCGGTCCTTTTCCGGGATGCCGATGCCCTGGTCGGTCACGGCTATCTCGATGAGGTCCCCGCCGGGGGCCGCGACGCGGCGGGCGGCGATGCCCACGCGGGTCCGGGCCGGCGAGTAGTTGACGGCGTTCTCGACCAGGTTGCCGAGGGCGGCGGCCAGCTGGCCCCGGCTGCCCCAGACGAACAGGTCGGCCGCGCCGCCCTCCCGCCTCCCGCCGGCACCCTGGTCGAGCCCTTCGGGCACCCATACGTTCGAGGCCATGGTGATCTGCTTGGTGGAGGCCGGGTGGCGCGAGCGGTCGATCGCCTCGGCGACCAGCTCGTCCACGGAGACCGGCTCGGAGTCCTCCAGCGGGTCGTCGTTCTGCACCCGCGAGAGGTCGATGAGCTCCTGGACCAGGTTGGTCAGCCGGGTCGCCTCGATCTGCATCCGGCCCGCGAAGCGCATGACGGCCTCGGGGTCGTCCGAGGCGTCCATGACGGCCTCGGAGAGCAGGGAGAGCGCCCCGACCGGGGTCTTCAGCTCGTGGCTCACGTTCGCGACGAAGTCGCGCCGTACCGCTTCGATACGACGGGCCTCCGTCAGGTCCTCGACCAGGAGCAGCACGAGCCGGGAACCCAGCGGGGCGACCCGCGCGGAGACCGCGAGGGCCTCGCCGCGGCCGCCGCCGCGCCGGGGCAGGTCCAGCTCGACCTGTCGTATCTCCCCGTCCCTGCGGGTGTCGCGGGCCATGTTGAGCATCGGCTCCACGGCCAGCTTCCCGCCGCGGACGAGCCCGAGGGCGTACGCCGCCGAGCTGGCCTTCACCACGGAGTCGCTCTCGTCGAGCACGACCGCGGAGGAGCGCAGCACGGAGAGCACGGTGTCGACGCCGGGCGGCAGCACGGCGTCGGTGTGCAGGGAGGTACGAGTGGGTCGCGCCTGGTCGCGTTCGCTCCAGCGGAACGCCAGCATGGCGATCACGCCGGTGCACACGCCGGCGATCGCTGCCAATGCGGCGACCGCCGCGTTCACGTCCATGCCATCCAGGTTATGCGTGGTCACGGGCACTCTCCCAGCCGTCCGAGTGGCTGCTCGAACACTCGTCGCTCAGAGTTCACCCTGGGGACGGTGCCGGTTCATTTGGCCCGGGCGGGACGGGGGCCCGCGTCGCCCAGAGTTCACCTTGAGGCCAGAGGCGGTTCACGCGAGGGGATGGAGCCGGACGCACAGGGGGCCGAACGTGGGAGCGTGGGGGCCGGAGCGACCATCCCCCGAAGAAGCGAAGGCACCCCCGGAGAGAGGGACATCCATGCGGGACGCGTACCACGAGGAACTTGACTCGATCGGCGAGGGCCTGGTCGAGATGGCCCGCCTGGTCGGATCGGCGATCGGACGCGCCACCACGGCGATGCTCGACGCGGACCTGAAGCTCGCGGAGAGCGTGATCGCCGCGGACCAGAAGGTCGACGACCTCCAGCACGACCTGGAGGCGCGGGCGATCGCGCTGCTCGCGCGCCAGCAGCCGGTGGCGACGGACCTGCGGATCGTGGTCACCTCGCTGCGGATGAGCGCCGACCTGGAGCGCTCCGGCGACCTGGCCCAGCACGTGGCCAAGCTGACCCGGCTGCGCTTTCCGGACCGCGCGGTCCCGAACGACCTGCACGCGACCATCCTCCAGATGGGACAGCTGGCGCAGCGCCTGATGGCGAAGGCCGCCGAGGTCATCATCACCAAGGACGTCGACCTGGCGATGCAGCTGGAGCAGGACGACGACGAGATGGACCTGCTCCACCGGGCGCTCTTCCAGCACCTGATGGACGACCGGTGGAAGCACGGCATCGAGACGGCCGTGGACGTGACGCTGCTGGGCCGCTACTACGAGCGGTTCGCCGACCACGCGGTGTCCGTGGCGAAGCGCGTCGTCTACCTGGTGACGGGCGAGCACGCGGACGAGCTCCAGCCGCAGGACACCCCGGTCGAGGGCGTGTAGGGCACACGGGCTCACCGGCGTACCGAGGGGGGCGCACGGACGCGAGGGGCTTCCGTGCGCCGTTGATGCGCCGGTCCCGCTGGGCATGCAATGGGGAAGAGGGACGATCCGCGTCCCGTGAGGGAGGGACCCCATGGCCGATTCCCCCAGCACGACCGAGACCGCGGCACAGGCCCCGCGCGAGCGGACGCACCTGCCCGTCCTGGGCGCCTGCGGCTGCGGCTCGGGCTGCGGCTGCGGCTGCCAGTCGGGCGCGCCGTGCCAGTGCGGCGGCTGCTCGGGCTGACGTGCGGAAGAGGGGAGGGGCGACAGAAGGCCCCTCCCCTTTCTCGCCGGCCGAGGAGGACCCTTCTCACAGGCCGAGGCCCCTCTTACCGGCCGAGGACCCCTCTCACAGGCCGAGTACGCCGACGGTCTGCCCGCCGCTCGTCTCGCCGGTGGTACGGAACCCGAGCCGGCGGTAGAACTCCCCGGGCCCGTCCTCGCCGGGCTCCCAGGTCACGTACATCTCCCCGGCCCCGCGCCGGCGCAGCTCCTCGGCGACGGCCTCGACGGCGAAGCGGCCGTACCCCGCGCCCTGCGCGTCGGCGGAGATGTTCAGCCGCCACAGTCCGCTGCGCCGGTCGGCGGGGTCCTTCTCCTCGTTCCAGACGATGTCGAGGAAGGCCATGACGAAGCCGACGAGCCGGTCGCCGTCGAGGATCAGCCGGGGCCAGGCGGTCTCCCCGTACGCGTACGCCTCGGCCAGCGACTTCACGACGGGCGCGACGTTCTTCTCCTGGTGGGGGTGGACCCGCAGGGCGAGGGCGGCGTCGACGGTGGCGGGGGTGACCCGCTCCAGGCGCGGTGATCGTGTCATGGACAGGACGGTAGCGCCCGCTCGGCCCGGCTCACCTCGAATTACCGTCGGTTACCCCTGGGCAGGCCGCCCCTCCGCCCGACAGAATTACGGCCATGCCCTCCGCGCGAGCGACCCTCCTGACAGCGGCAGCGGCCGGTGCCGCCGTCCTGCTGCTCGCGGGCTGCACCACGACGCCCGCCGGCCTGGCGGGCGTGTCGGTGGCGGAGGACGGCACGCCGCTCGGCGTCCTCCTGATGTGCCACGACCACGTGGACGGGGCGATGCTCTACCCCGACGACGTACCGAAGGAGTCCCGGGAGATCACCGCCGACTGGCGCCACGACGGCCCGGTCACCGGCTTCACCTCCTGGCCCCTGATGCAGACCGCGGGCTCGCCCGAGGCCGAGCGCTGGACCCCGGAGACCCGGACCGCCCGTCTGGAGAAGGGCCGCAGCTACCGCCTCGCGGGCTGGACCGAGGACGGCTCCTGGTCGGCCACCCCGGTCAGCTTCACCCCGGAGGACCTGACCCGGCTGAAGCCCGGCCAGGTCCGCTACACCCTCGACGACGAGATCCGCGTCTCGTCCCTGGACGACTTCCGCGACCGGGCCTGCGACGAGGCGGCGGGCGGAGCCCAGGAACACTGACCGGGGCCGCGCCCGACGGCGCCCGGCGTCCCGGTGGACGTCCCGGCGGGGGTCCCCGGCCGGGGCGAGCGGAGAATCGTCCCGTACGGGACGCGTACGTGCCTTGTACACGCCTCGTACAACCCTTCGGCCCGGACGGGAGTCTCAGGAACCGACGCCAGCAGGATCGGGCGTCGATTCGATTTCCCCGGGAGGAACCTTTGATGCGCAGATTCACGACCCGACGGGGTGTCTCCGCCGCGATCACCACGGTCCTGGCCGCCACGCTCGGCGCGGGCGCCCTGTCCGTCCCGGCCACCGCCGCCCCCCTGCCCGCCGCCGTGTCGGCCGAGGCGGGGACGGAGACGGCACCCGTCGCGTACCCGGCGAGCGGGGTCTTCACCGCCGCAGGAAAGACCGGCTTCCTGGCCCACGCGTGGCTGGACGGCAAGCGCCAGTACCAGTGGACCCGGTTCGCGGACGGCGCGACCACCCTCGTCGACTCCCCGGTGGCCGACGCCACCGGGACGGACGTGATCATGACCGGGAAGGGGTCGAACCCCGCCCGGTCCCTGGTCCTGCAGCTCCGCGACATGGCCCCCGGCGGCGGCACGATCACGATGGACCTCCGCCCGCTGAACGCGACCTACGTGAAGGCCGTCTCCAAGGACACGATCCTGGCGCAGGTGACGAAGGCGGACGGCTCCGTGGAGCTGCACCTGGTCACCAGCGCCGGCGGCACCCTCACCCAGCGGCCGGTCGAGGGCGTCCCTGCCGCCGCCGAGTACCTCTCCTCCACTCCGGCGCGGGACGGCTCGGTCCTGCTCTCGTACTACCTGAAGGACGGGACGTCGCGGCAGGGCAAGCTCTCCGTGGTGGACCTCGCCGCCGCCAAGGTGGTCTCCACCCATGACACCGGCGCCTCCGGCCTCGGTCAGCCCGCGTTCTCCGCCACGCACCTGAGCTGGGAGAACGGCGGCAAGGCCTACGTCATCGACCGGGCCACCGGCGTGAAGACCGTGACCGACTTCGGCATCCCCGAATGGGACGAGAGCAGCATGGTCACCGGCCTGCTGGGCTCGTGGCAGCTGTACGGGTCCTGGGGGACCCTGGAGGGAGACGGCACGGGCAACCCGCAGGAGCTGACTCCGTTCACCGCGAAGTCCCTGACCTCGGGTCGGACGGTCAAGCTCCTCGACTACGTCTACTGGGACGTCAAGCCCGGACCCGACAACACGGTGTTCGTGCGCGGCGGCTCCGTCGAGCACGGCGACGGGCTCTACCGGATCTCCCTCGGCGCGGACGGCCTGCCGACCGCCGAGCTGGTCGCCGACACCGGGCTCCCGGTGGCGCTCCAGTACCTCGGCGCGCAGATCCCGCAGCCGTTCGACACGACCTCCCCGGTCCCCCTCAAGTGGAAGCTGTCGCGGGAGAACGCGGACGTCGACCTGCGGATCACCCACCGCGCGACCGGCAAGTCGTTCTCGAAGACGCTGCACCTCTACAGCGAGTCCGCCGGCAGCCCGTACTACTACGGCGGCAACGTCTTCGGGGTCACCTGGGCGGACATCGCGGCCGAGTCCCAGATGGGCAAGGACGCGGCGGCCGGAACCTACGACTGGTCGTTCACGGCCCACCCGCAGAACGGTGTCGGCCCGGACCTGGAGGCCTCCGGCAGCTTCACCGCCGCCAAGGGCGTCTCCTCCCCGCACGACCTCAACTGGAACGGCAGCCCGGACCTGCTGGTCCGTGACACCGCGGGCGTGCTGTGGCAGCTCGACAGCGAGTACGACGCCACCAAGAAGACCCTCGTGACGAGGTACTCGGCCGGCCAGATCGGCCCCGGCTGGAACACCTACGACCGGATCGAGACCATCGGCGGCGTCGGCGGCGGCGCGGCCGACTTCGTCGCCCGGGACAAGAACGGCTATCTGTGGCTGTACGACGTCACCGGCAGCGGCTACGGGGCGAAGATCGCGGCCCGCAAGCAGATCGGCGGCGGGTGGAACACGTACACCCAGATGTCCGGCGGCGGCGATCTGACCGGTGACGGTCGCCCCGACCTGGTCGCCGTCGACAAGGCCGGCGCCCTGTGGCTCTACAAGGGCACCGGGAACGTCGCCGCTCCGTTCGCCGCGCGGCAGAAGATCGGCACCGGCGGCTGGGGGATCTACAACCAGATCACCGCCACCGGCAACATCGGCGGCGCCGCCGCCGGCGACCTGGTCGCCCGCGAC
>NZ_JBHTST010000226.1:0-7011 GCF_042794995.1 Streptomyces sp. NPDC056503 | reverse complement strand
CCCGGGGGCGGGGCCGTCCGGTCACGCCGCCTCGTCGAGGACGACGCCGACGACGCTGGACACCGGCAGCAGGCCCCAGAAGCGGGAATCCGTGCTGAAGGCCGGGTTGTCGCCGAGCAGGGCGACCCGGCCGGGCGGGACGAGCGAGCCCTCCGCGACGCCGGCCGCGGCGCACACCTCGGGCGGGACCGGTTCCCCGGCCAGCGCGGCGACCCGCTTCACCACGAGCGGCGGCCGGGCGGCCGGGTCCGCGCCCCGGCGGGGGCGCACGAGCCCCTCGGGCGGGGCCACGACGACGATCCGGCCGGTACGCAGCCGGGCCGGGCCGCTCCGGAGGACGAGGACCCGCTGCCCGTCCCGCAGGGCCGGCATCATGCTCGGCCCGTTGATCCGGAGACGGGAGAGGAAGCGGCGCAGCAGCACCAGGAGCAGTGCCAGTCCGGCGGTCACGCCGAGGAACACGTACACGTCACCCCTCCTCAGGGCACGGGGTCCGGGACGGGGCCCGGCGCGTCGGTACGGTAGCCGTCCGCCTGGAGCGTGAACAGCTCCGCGTACCGGCCGGCCCGCTCCATCAGCGTCTCGTGCGTCCCCTCCTCGACCACCCGGCCGTCGCCGAGGACGACGATGCGGCCGGCGTCGCGGACGGCGCCGAGCCGGTGCGAGATCACCACGCCGGTCGCCCCGTCCCGCAGGGTGCGCAGGGTGTCGTGGATCTCCGCCTCCGCCTCCGCGTCCAGGCCGGCGCTGGGCTCGTCGAGGATCAGCAGATCGGCGTCGGCGCGCATGAACGCGCGGGCCACCGCGACGCGCTGCCACTCGCCGCCGGAGAGGGACTGGCCGCCGAAGCCGGCGCCCTGCTCCCCGTCCGGGACGAAGATCCGGCTGAGGAGGGTGTCGTATCCGGCGGGCAGGCGGGTGAGCCGGTCGTGGATGCCGGCCGCCCGCGCCGCCCCGGTGACCGCGCCGGTGTCGCCCGCCCGGTCGAGCCGGCCGAGCCCGACGTTCTCCCCGGCGGTGAGGTCGTACCGGCAGTAGTCCTGGAAGACGACGCCGATGCGGCGGCGGTACTCGTCCGGGGTGAAGCGGCGGATGTCGGTGCCGTCCCAGAGGATGCGGCCCTCGGTCGGGTCGTACAGCCGGCACAGCAGCTTCACCAGGGTGCTCTTCCCGGCGCCGTTCAGCCCGACGAGCGCGGTCGCCACGCCGGCGGTGAGCGTCAGGTCCACCCCGCGCAGCACCCACGGCGCGTGGTCGTCGTACCGGAACCAGACGTTCTCGAAGGTGATCGAGGAACGCAGCGCGCGGGGCTCCTCGGCCGGCCCGTCCAGCTGCCGCAGGTCGGGGGCCATGTCCCGCAGGGCACGGTAGGAGACGAAGGTGAGGAGGGCCTGGTAGGCGTTGCTCCCGGTGTTCGCCAGCTGGCCGACGCCGGTCTGGATGGCGGCGGTGGCGGCGAGGAAGACGGAGACGTCGCCGACGGAGAGCGAGCCGTCGCCGACGGCCCTGACGACCCAGACGAGCCCCGCGCCGTAGACGGCGACGCCGAGCACCGACGGCGGAACTCCCCTGAGGAGGTTGCGCAGTTCGGTGCGCCGCTCGGTCTCGGACGCCGAGGCCAGCTCGGCCCGGGCCCGGTCCTTGAAGTGGTCCTGGAGGCCGAAGAGCCGGATCTCCTTCACCGCGTCGGTGTCGGTCAGCAGGCTCGCGTAGAACATCTGGCGGCGGCTGCGCGCCACGATGTCCCGGATGACGGCCGCCCGGCGGCGGCCCGCGGTGAGCTGGGTGCGGAAGGTCGGCAGCGCCATGACGACGGTGAGCACGCCGAGCAGCGGGTTGAGGACGCAGACCGTGACCAGGAAGCCGAGGAAGGTCACCAGCGCCTGTACGCCGCCGACGACCGAGCCGATCAGCATGCCGGGCGCGGAGGAGCCCGCCTCCTGGGCGAGCCGCAGCTCGTCCTGGAAGGCCGGGTCCTCGAAGTGCCGCAGTCCGGGCAGCCGGTTGACGCCCTCGAACAGCTCGTCCTGCACCCGGAGCTGGACCCGCCGGGCGTGCTGCTCGCGGAGGAAGTCGGTGACGGCGGGGACGAGCGCGATGCCCAGGCTGACCCCCACCAGGAGGACGGCGACGCGGACGAGGGCGTCCGTGGGCCGGTGCTGGGTGATCGCGTCGAACAGCTCGCGGACGAGGAGCGCGGCGGCGGCGGGCAGCAGCCCCGCGACGACGCTCCCCGCCAGGTAGAGCAGGAGCGCGCCCCGCCCCGCCCGCCAGGCGAGCGCGGCCGCGGTCCGCCCGGCCCGGAGCACCTCCCGCCGCGCCTCGGGGTTCGGGGAACCGGTCACCGGGAGGCGGACGCCGTCGGGGCGGCGGCGACCTGGCCGCGGTCGCTGATCCGGCCCTCGGCGTCGACGTCGAGGTAGCTGGGCCAGCGGACGATGCCGAAGGAGGCGGAGGCGCCCTCGGAGCCGGCGGTCTCGGTGACGACACGGGCGACCGGGTCGAGCAGCTCGATCATCCGCTGCCGCTCGGGACCGCCGCCCTTGAGGAAGACGAGCACATGGTCCCGGCCACCCGGGAAGTCCTTCGCCATGCGGGCGAATTCCGGCGCCTGCTCGACGCAGGGCGTGCAGGTCGTGGAGAGGAACCCGATGACGGATCCGGCCATGACGGAATTACGGTCGAGTTCTTCTCCGGAATGCGTGACGGTCTGGAATTCCGGAACCGGGGAACCGTCCGGGAGTTTGTTCTCCGGGGCGTCCGAGACGTATTCACCGGAATTCCCGGCGGAGCCGGAGGTGCGGCGCGCGAGCGCGAGCAGCAGGAAGAGGTTGAAGACGGAGAGACAGCCGATCAGCACGACGGCGGCGACAAGCATGGAAAGGGCCTCGCTTGGGTTCGCGGCGGATGCGGGAGGTGGTCAGGAGGTCCGCCGGCCGGCTCCGGAGGAGGGCGCGGAGAAGACGTCGGCGAGCAGGTCCGTGGAGAGGACGAGCGCGCTCACGCAGACCGCGCCGAGGATCCCGGTGAAGACGCCGGTGAAGTCGGAGGAGCCGAGCACCGGGACGGGCCCCGGCCCGCCCGCGGCGAGCGAGGCGACGCATCCGGTGGCGGTCGCCCCCAGGAGGACGGCGTTGCGGACGAGGTGCGCGGGGCCGACCCGGGTCCGGGAGGCGCCGAAGCAGGAGCAGGAGGTGTCGATCTTCCGGCGGAGGACCGAGGCCAGGGCCGCGGTGAAGACCGCGATCAGGCCGAAGGAGAGGGCGAAGGCCCAGGTGGTGAGGGCCGGGACCCAGACGGCGGCGGCGAGCAGCGCCTCCAGGACGGGCACCGCCACGGCGACCGCGCCGACCGCTCCCAGCGGCACGAGCCGCATCTCCCGGACGGTCGTGCGGAACTCCCCGGGGGCGCGCGCCTTGCCCAGCGCGGAGGCCGCGAAGACGACGGCCACGACGCACCGGAAGGCCAGGATCAAGGAGTCGGTCACGGTCGTTCCTCCGTCGGATGTGCCGGCCGGGACCCTCCCCGGGGCCGCGCGGAGCGGCGCCGGGGAGGGGTTTCACCGGGGGGCGCGAAAGGCGCGGTCAGCAGTCGCCCGGGTACGACTTGGTGACGCAGGACGGCGCCACCGCGCAGTTCCAGGAACAGCAGACCTTGACGTAGAGCGTGGAGCCGGAGCACCAGCTGCTGCCGCCCGCGGGGCAGGCGCAGTACGCCTCGGCGCTCTCCTCGCGGAGAACGCGTCCGAGAACGCGGTCCGCCATGCCGACAATTGCCTTGACCATAGGATCCCTCACAAAGCGAAGACGGATTTTCGGGTCGTGCAAACGTTCACGAGACTCGCGTTCCGCAACCTACCCGCCTTCCGGAATAAATGTCTAGACCAACTTCGATCTTCGCGTCCCATGGAAGGAAATGGCGAGGTCAGGGCAGGTGGACAATCATCCGGAACGGTTGTCGCCATATGGAATTCAATCTTCCGAAAGCACGTGCACATGGCTGAAAACATTCGCCCCGCACCCATGAAATTCGGCCACACCGCCCTGTCCCCCCCTCGGCGGGACGCCCGCGCCCGGCCCCGCGCCGGCCCCCACGCCCGGCCCCCGCCACCGCCACGACACCCGCCGGGACACCGCCCGGTGCCTAGACTCCGCAACCATGACGACCACGCACCACGACATCGCCGCGATCGCCGCCGACCTCGCCCCCACCGGGATCCTGCGGGCCTCCGTCAACCTCGGGAACCCGGTGCTCGCCCAGGGCACGCCGGAGGCGCCCGCCGGCATCACGGTCGACCTGGCCAGGGAGATCGGCCGGCGGCTCGGGCTCTCCGTGGAGACGCTCTGCTTCGACGCGGCGCGCAAGTCGTTCGAGGCGATGGCGGACGGCCGCGCCGACCTGTGCTTCCTCGCCATCGACCCGGCGCGCGAGAAGGAGGTCGCGTTCACCTCCCCGTACGTCGTCATCGAGGGCGTGTACGTGGTCCACCGCGACTCGCCGCTCGTCACCGTCGAGGACGTGGACGCGCCCGGCGTCCGCATCGGCGTCAAGCAGGGCTCGGCCTACGACCTCCACCTCACCCGCACCCTCGCCCACGCGACCGCCGTACGCGGCGCGGAGGGCGTCGAGGTCTTCCGCACCCTCGACCTGGAGGCCGGCGCCGGCATCCGCCAGCCGGTCGCCGCGTACGTCGCCGCCCACCCCGAAGTCCGCCTGATCGACGGCCGCTTCATGGAGATCCGCCAGGCGGTCGGCACCACGACGGCCAGGGCCCCGGAGACGATCGCCTACCTCAGCGCCCTCGTCGAGGAACTGAAGAAGAACGGCTTCGTCACCGACGCCCTGCACCGCTCGGGCCAGGACCCCGCCCTGGTGGCGCCGTAGCGGACGGACCGGCCGCGGCCCCTACCCGCCCAGCAGACCGAGCAGTCCGGCCTCCCGCTCCGGGCTGAGCCCGGCCCGGCGCTCCCGGTCGAGCCCCTGCTCCCGCTCCCAGGCGAGGGTGTCGGCGATCACCTCGGTGCGCGGCCGCTGACGGAGCCCCGCGGCGGCCGCGGCGGCACCCGACCGCGCCTGGAACCCGCCCCAGTCCTCCGCCACGATCCACAGCGGCAGCGACTCGGGCCCCATGAACTCCTCCACGCCCTGCTCCAGCAGCCACGCCGACCCGGCCGGGACCACCGTCCCCGTGTGCCCGGCGGCCGCCCGCGAGAGCGCGATCCACTCCCCGAGGGGCACGTTCGGCCCCACGGCGTCGTAGGCGCCCGTCAGGCCCTTCTCCGCGGAGTCGAGGATCCAGTCGACCAGGTCCCGCACGTCGACGACCCGCGTCGGCAGCTCCGGCTCGTCCGGCACCAGCAGCGGCGCCTCCGGCTCCCGCGCGGCCCGCGCCGCCCAGTAGCCCGTCCGGCCGCTCACGTCACCGGGCCCGCCGATCAGCCCGGCCCGCGCGATCAGCAGCCGGTCGCCGACGGCCGCGACGGACGCCAGCTCGCAGGCGGCCTTGGCCTCCCCGTACAGCTCCCGCCCCACCTCGTCCAGCTCGGTCGGCGTCATCAGCTCGGCCGACTCGTCCGCCCCCACCTCGGCCTGCGAGGCGTACACGTTCCCGGACGACACGTACGTCCAGTGCCGGGCCTTCCCGCCGAGCGCCTCCAACGCCCCCCGCACGAACCCCGGCTGCCAGGACACCTCGACCACGGCGTCCCACTCCCGCCCGGCCAGCTCGTCGTACGCCCCCGGCTCCCGCCGGTCGGCCGCCACCAGCACGGCCCCCTCCGCCACACCCCCGCTCTCCCCCCGCGCGAGACACGTCACCGCGTGCCCCCGCTCCAACGCCCGCCGCGACACTTCGCGACCCACCCAAGCCGTCCCGCCCAGAACCAGAATCTCCATGCGCCCCAGTCGACCACCGAACAGGCCTCCTGGAGAGGGCGGTTCGCCGTCGGCGCACGGAATGCGCCGACGGCGAACGCGGCGGCGCGCACCAGGCGTCCGGAACCCCGCGAAAGGCACCCGGGCGCGCCGCGGAAAGGGCCCCCAGGGGCCGGAGAAGGGCCCTCGACCGCCTTCTCGCACCCCCTGCGGGGGCGGGGCCCCCCACCCCGCCCGCACCGCGCCCAACCCCTTCCAGAAGCCTCCGCCGCACCCCCCAACACCCGTCCTGACCTGGGCATTTACCCGTCCTCCCCCTACCCTGGAGTCCACGTCGAAGGGAGACCCACATGGGGGAGACGGACCGCGGCATCCGCACGGTCGAGGACGTCCTGACACTGCTGGACGGGCTGTTCGCGCCCGGGGCGGACCGGTGGACGGAGGGCGGCGCGGACTGGTGGGACGGCTTCTACGCGGACCGCGGCCGGCCGGTGCCGTTCTTCGTCCCGAAGCCGGACGAGAATCTGGTGGCGTACGCGGAGCGGGGGCTGCTCACGGGCGGCGGACGGGCGCTCGACCTGGGCTGCGGGCCCGGCCGGAACGCCCTGTACCTCGCCTCGCTCGGATACCGGGTGGACGCCGTCGACCTCTCCGCGACCGCGATCCGCTGGGCGGAGGAGCGCGCCCGGGAGACGGGCACGACCGGCGTCCGCTTCCACTGCGGCGACGCCTTCGCGCCCGGCACGCTCGACGGTCCCTACGACCTCGTCTACGACTCCGGCTGCTTCCACCACCTGCCCCCGCACCGGCGCGTCAGCCATCTCGCCCTCCTGGAGCGCGTCCTGGCCCCCGGCGGGCTCTTCGCCCTCACCGCCTTCGCCGCGGGCGAGGACGGCATGGGCTCCGAACGCCCCGACGCCGACTTCTACCGCGCGGGCGCCCTGGAGGGCGGCCTCGCCTACACCGACACCGACCTCCGCGCGATCTTCGCGGACCTCGCCCCGCTGGAGCTCCGCCGCATGCGCGACGAGCCCGCCGACTCCCCCCGCTTCGGCGAGGCCTTCCTCTGGACGGGCCTCTTCCGGCGCCACCCGTAGGAGACGCGACGGAGGGGGAGGCCCGGGACCTGCCCCGGGC
>NZ_JBHTST010000225.1:0-7022 GCF_042794995.1 Streptomyces sp. NPDC056503 | reverse complement strand
GCCCCCGCGGGCCCGCCCCCCCCGGGCGCCCCCCCCCCCCCCGGCCCCTTCCGGGCGGCGCTCCATGTCCCCGCCACGCCGCCCGGAAGGTGATCCCCTCCCTCCCCTCCCTGTCCAGGAGCCCCCATGACCACCGCACCGACCACACGGAGCCGGACCCGCGCCGCGGCCTCGCTCGTGTCCCTCGGCGCCCTGCTCGCCACCTCCCTGACGGCCCTCGCCGCCGCCCCCGCCTCCGCCGCCGAGACCCTGCTCTCCCAGGGGAGGACCGCCACCGCCTCCTCCACCGAGGGCGCCGCCTTCCCCGCCTCCGCCGCCGTCGACGGCGACGCCGGCACCCGCTGGGCCAGCCAGTGGAGCGACGGACAGTGGCTCCAGGTCGACCTGGGCCGCACCGCCACCGTCAGCCGGATCGTGCTGAGCTGGGAGGCCGCCCACGCGACCGCCTACGACATCCAGCTCTCCGACAACGGCACCGACTGGCGGACCGTGAAGTCCGTGACCGGAGCCGACGGCGGCACCGACGAGGTCGCCGTCACCGGCACGGGCCGGTACGTCCGCCTCCAGGGCGTCACCCGCTCCGGCGGATACGGCCTCTCCCTCTGGGAGTTCAAGGTCTACGGCGAGGAGGGCGGCACCCCGCCCCAGTCCGGCGGCGCCGTCCGCGTCACCGGGAGCCAGGGCAACTGGCAGCTCACCGTCGGCGGACAGCCGTACACCGTCAAGGGCGTCACCTGGGGCCCGTCCGTCGCCGACGCCGGCCGGTACATGCCCGACGTGAAGGCGATGGGCGCCAACACCATCCGCACCTGGGGCACCGACGGCTCCACCAAGCCGCTCCTCGACGAGGCCGCGGCCCGGGGCATCCGCGTCATGAACGGCTTCTGGCTCCAGCCCGGCGGCGGCCCCGGCTCCGGCGGCTGCGTCAACTACGTGACCGACACCGCGTACAAGACGAACATGCTGACCGAGTTCGCGAAGTGGGTCGAGACCTACAAGTCCCACCCCGCCACCCTCATGTGGAACGTCGGCAACGAGTCCGTCCTCGGCCTCCAGAACTGCTACTCCGGCACCGAACTCGAAGCCCAGCGCAACGCCTACACGACCTTCGTCAACGACGTCGCCAAGAAGATCCACTCCATCGACCCGGACCACCCGGTGACCTCCACGGACGCCTGGACCGGCGCCTGGCCCTACTACAAGCGCAACGCCCCCGACCTCGACCTGTACTCGATGAACGCCTACGGCGACATGTGCGGGGTCCGCGAGGACTGGGTCGAGGGCGGCTACACCAAGCCGTACCTCATCACCGAGACCGGACCGGCGGGGGAGTGGGAGACCCCGAAGGACGCCAACGGCGTCGCCGAGGAACCCACCGACGTGCAGAAGGCCGAGGGCTACACCCGCGCCTGGAACTGCGTCACCGGCCACCAGGGCGTCGCCCTCGGCGCCACCGTCTTCCACTACGGCACCGAGCACGACTTCGGCGGCGTCTGGTTCAACCTCCTGCCCGACGGCCTCAGGCGGCTCTCGTACTACGCCGTGAAGAAGGCGTACACGGGAAGCACCGCGGGCGACAACACCCCGCCGGTCATCACGAACATGACCGTCACCCCGTCCGGATCGGCCCCCGCGGGCGGCGAGTTCACCGTCCGCGCCGACGTCCGCGACCCCGACGGCGACCCCGTCACCACCAAGGTCTTCCTCAGCGGCAACTACGCCAACGGCGACAAGCGGCTGATCGAGACCCCCTACCGCCGCAACGCCGACGGCTCCCTCGCCGTCACCGCCCCGGCGAAGCTCGGGGTCTGGAAGGTGTACGTCCAGGCCGAGGACGGACGCGGCAACGCGGGCATCGAGACGAAGTCCGTGAAGGTCGTCGCCCCGCCGGTCGCCGGCACCAACCTGGCGCAGGGCCGCCCGACCACCGCCTCCTCCTCCCAGGCGTCGTACGGCGACTGCCCCTGCCCGGCGTCCCACGCCACCGACGGCAACCCGAACACCCGCTGGGCCAGCGACTGGAGCGACCCCCAGTGGATCCAGGTCGACCTCGGCGCCGTCCGGAGCTTCTCCCGGCTCCAGCTCGTCTGGAACCCGGCCTACGCCCGCTCCTACGAGGTCCAGGTCTCCGACGACGGCCAGAACTGGCGGACGATCCACACCCAGACCGCCGGCGACGGCGACGTCGACTCCATCGAGGCCGCGGCCACCGCCCGCCACGTACGGCTGCACCTGACCGCGCGCGGCACCGGCTGGGGCTACTCCCTCCACGAGTTCGGCGTCTACAGCTGACGACGCCGGGCCCACGAACGGGGGTGGCCGGGACCTGCGGAGGGACCCCGCCACCCCTGCACCGCCGCACGAAGCGCAACCGCCACCACACCAGTCGCGTGGCGTCCCCGCGTTCACGCGAAACCACCCCCATGGGCAGGAGATCCCCATGAGATCGAGTCCGAAGCGGCTCTCCGTACTCCTCGTCAGCACGGCCCTCATCGCCGGCGCCCTCGGCTTCGGCACGATGGCCTCGGCCACGGACCCGGACGGCGGCGTCCCGCCCGCCGTCGCCGCGGCCGTCAACCACACCGGGCACCAGATGGCCGCCTCCACCATGGCCTCGGGCGACGACGCCGACGGAGACGGGTACATCCCCGCCGACCCGCCGGTCACCGGCGTCACCCCGTCCACGGCCACCCCGCCCCCGGCCTACCACCACGAGTTCCAGGCCGGCTGCTCCGTGACCCACACCGCGCCGGACGACCCGATCGTCTACCCGGGCCAGTTCGGCAAGTCCCACGACCACACGTTCATGGGCAACACCTCCACCAACGCCTCCAGCACCACCGGCTCGCTCTACGGAGGCACCACCACCTGCAAGGCGCCGGCGGACGCCTCCGCGTACTGGATGCCCTCGCTGTACAAGGGCGACCAGAAGATCCTGCCCGTGGGCCCGCAGGTCATCTACTACAAGGCGGGCGTGACCGACTACCGGAGCGTGCGGCCCTTCCCCAAGGGCCTGCGGTTCGTCGTCGGCAACCCGATGCAGACCGAGCAGGAGTTCCGCGGCCACAAGGGCTTCGTCGAGGGCTGGGAATGCGGTGACAGCTTCTTCAACACCGACATCCCGGCGACCTGTCCGAGCCGGCCCGACGTCCAGCTCAACCTGCGCATGCAGGCGCCCAGCTGCTGGAACGGCCTGCACCTCGACACCCCCGACCACAAGAGCCACATGGCGTACCCGGTCGTGAAGCCCGGCACCAACGACAACATGTGCCCGGCCTCCCACCCGGTCGCCCTGCCGATGATCGAGTTCAAGATGGCGTGGCCGGTCAACGGCGACATGAGCCAGGTCCGCCTGGCCAGCGGCCGCGGCTACTCCTTCCACTACGACTTCTTCAACGCGTGGGAGGAGCGCACCCTCAAGGCACTGGTCGACCACTGCATCAACGGCGGCCTCCAGTGCGACACCCGGGGCTTCGACCTGTACCGCCCCGAGCGCGGCACGGTGCTGAACGCCGACCACCGCCTGCCCTGACCCGCCTGCCACCCCGCACCCGTACGCCTTCCACCGGAGCACCCACACATGCCTGCCGCCCGCCTCCCCGCCGCCCGCCTTCCCGACGCCCGCTTCCCCGACGACGACGCCCTGATCGCCCGCCTCCCGCCCGACTTCCGGGTCGGTGCCGCCACCTCCGCCTACCAGATCGAGGGCGCCGCCGCCGAGGACGGCCGGACCGCCTCCATCTGGGACACCTTCTGCCGCGTCCCCGGCGCCGTCGACAACGGCGACACCGGGGACACGGCCTGCGACCACTACCACCGGATGCCCGAGGACGTCGCGCTCATGGCGGACCTCGGGCTCGACACGTACCGCTTCTCCGTCTCCTGGCCCCGCGTCCAGCCCGGCGGCACCGGCCCCGCCAACCCGGCCGGCCTCGCCTTCTACGACCGGCTGGTCGACGAACTCCTCGGCCGCGGCATCACCCCCTGGCTGACCCTCTACCACTGGGACCTGCCCCAGGAGCTCCAGGACGCCGGCGGCTGGCCGGCCCGCGACACCGCCCACCGCTTCGCCGACTACGCCGCCCTCGTCCACGACCGGCTGGGCGACCGCGTCACCCACTGGACCACCCTCAACGAGCCGTTCTGCTCCGCGGTCCTCGGCCACGTCGAGGGCGTCCACGCGCCCGGCGGACGCTCCCTCGCCGACGGCGTCGCCGCCCTCCACCACCTGCACCTGGCCCACGGACTCGCCGCGCGACGGCTGCGCGCCGACGCCCGCCGGCCGCTCGACCTGGCCGTCACCCATCTGCTCGGCACCAGCGCCCCCGCCGGCGACACCCCCGCCGACCGCGAGGCCGCACGCCGGGCCGACGCCTTCGGGTTCCGCTTCTACCTCGACCCGATCCTGCGCGGCTCCTACCCGGAGGACCTGATCCGCGACCTCGCCGCACAGGGCGTCGCGATCCCGGTCCGCGACGGCGACCTGGAGGCCATCGCCACCCCGATCGACACCCTCGGCGTCAACTACTACCGCTCCATGAAGTCCTCCGGCACCGGCCCCGACGGCGCCACCACCGACGCCCGCGGCCTGCCCGTCACCCGCGGCCTCCCGCACGGCGGGCTGCCCGTCACCGGGCTCGGCTGGGAGGTGATGCCCCACGACCTCACCGCGCTGCTGCTCCGCATCGCCCGCGACTACCCCGGCACCCCCATGGTCATCACGGAGAACGGCGCCGCCTACGACGACGTCCCCGACGCCGACGGTCACGTCGACGACCACGAGCGCACCGCCTACCTCTCCGCCCACCTCGCCGCCGTCGCCCGCGCCCGCGAGGCCGGCGCCGACGTCCGCGGCTACCTCGCCTGGTCGCTCCTCGACAACTTCGAGTGGGCCTACGGCTACGCCCAGCGCTTCGGCCTCGTCCGCGTCGACTACGCGACCCAGACGCGCACGCCCAAGCGCAGCGCCCGGTGGCTGCGCGACACGGCCCTCCGGGTCCGCGGCTCGGCCTGAGCCCGGCGATTGCGGTCGGTCCCGGCTCGGCGGACGATGGAGTGAGGGCGGCCCCGACCGCCACGGCGGCGCCCGGCCCGCCCTCCTTCCACCGCGCCCCGAGCCGTGAAGGACCGAAGGAGACGTCATGGCCGAAGAGCAGGGCGACGCGCTCGCCGCCTGGACCCGACGACTGCTCAGCCTCGGTGACGGGATCTCGCCGGTGGACGCCAGGTCGTTCGTCCACGACCTCTACACCCACGCACAGGCCGACCTCGACGCGGAGCGCGCCGAGGCCGACTTCGTACGCGAGGAGTAGGCACCCCCCGGGGTGCCGTCAGTCGCGGAGCGCCCGCAGCAGGACCAGGGCGCCGACGACCGGCACGCCGACCGAGAACACGCCGATCAGCAGCACCTCCAGCGGCCCGAGCCGGCCTCCGGCCAGGAACAGTCCGCCGAGGAGCAGGAGCACGGGGACGGCCACGGCCGTGGCCGTCCCGACGCGCTTGTGCCGGGCGTCCCACAGCGGGGTCCTCCACAGCAGCGCGAGCCCGATCGCCAGGACCAGGGTGCCCGCGACGGGGGACGTCAGGACCAGCAGGCCGCCGAGCGCGGGGAGGGCCGCGACGAGCCGGGCGGCCTGCCGGCCGGCGAGCGGGCCCGTCGGCGCCGGAGGCGCGGCGGGGGCAGTGCGCGGCCCCTCCTCGGCGAGCGCGGACGCGGCCACCGTACGGGGTTCGCCGAGCTCGGCGAGGACGGCGCGGATCGCGGCGTCGTCCCGGGCCCCGCTCACCTCGACGTGCTCGCGGAGGTCCGCGAGGAGTTCGGCCCGGCGCTCGGCGGGGAGTTCCGCGGTCCCGCGGGCCACGGTGTCGAGGTAGGCCGCGACGAGCGGGTGGTCGGTGGCGTTCATGTGGTGTCCCCCTGCGGGTCGTTGAGGAAGTGGTCGACGGCGTTCCGGAAGTGCGGCCACGCCCCGGCGAACTCGGCGAGCGCGGTCCGGCCGAGGGCCGTCAGCGCGTAGTAGCGGCGCGGCGGCCCGCTGGGGGACTCGCGCAGCTCGGTGTCGACGAGACCCTCCCGCCGCAGCCGCGACAGCAGGGGGTAGATCGTGCCCTGACTGGTCGTCATCACGCTGACCGAGGAGAGCTCGGCGAGGAGTTCGACGCCGTACTTCGGCCCGTCCCTGAGCAGCGCGAGGACGCAGTACTCGAGGACTCCCTTGCGGAGCTGGCTGGGAACCCTGCCCCCCGCCTCGTTCATTGCGTTACCAGGAACCATGCAATGCAAGGTACTGCCCGACCGTGGCTTCCGGCAAGCCGTGACACGCCGTGGACCGACGGGAACCAGCCGCTCCGGTGGATCGTGTAAGGGAGGACGGACGCGCCGAGACGAGGGGAGACGTGGTGACGGCCAACGCGACGAGGATCGAGGGGGACAGCCTGCTGTTGGGGGACGGGGCGCGGGTGCGATTCATGCGCACGCTCCGGCTGCCCGAGAGCGGTACCCACCGGCTGCCCCCGGGGCTGGGCACCTTCCCGCTCCGCAGGGTCGAGGACTACCCGGACACCGTGCCCGAGCAGTGGCGGGCCAAGGGCGGCGTGATGCTGCCGGTCTACCTCCGCGAGGCGATGTGGCTCGGCTTCGCCGGCAGCCCGGAGCCCACGGCGCTCCAGATCGGCGTCGGCAAGGTCTGCGCGGTGTCCGGCGAGAAGTGGACCGGGAAGCTCTCCCGGCGCCCCCAGAACTACGTGGTGCTGCCCCGCCAGCCGTGGCTCGACGGCATCAACTCCGGCAA
Source organism: Streptomyces sp. NPDC056503 (assembly GCF_042794995.1). Classification (NCBI taxonomy): domain Bacteria; kingdom Bacillati; phylum Actinomycetota; class Actinomycetes; order Kitasatosporales; family Streptomycetaceae; genus Streptomyces; species Streptomyces sp. NPDC056503. The sequence continues at coordinate 231 of NZ_JBHTST010000225.1, read as the reverse complement.
GGGCACGGTGCGCCAGTTCGTCGCCGTCCCGCTCGGCATGGGCGCCACGGTCGAGGGACAGGTCACCGGCGAGGAGACCGTCGGCGGCCTCCAGCTCCAGGCCTTCCCGCTCGCCCCGAAGCTCCGGGCCGCCTGGCGCGAGGAGCAGCGCCGCCTCGCCGAGGAGCGGGCCCGCCGCCTCGCCGCCGCGCCCCGGTCCTTCGGCGGCTACGGCGGCCCGCCCCCGATGCC
>NZ_JBHTST010000224.1:3311-7107 GCF_042794995.1 Streptomyces sp. NPDC056503 | reverse complement strand
GGCACCGGGGGCGCGGGCCCCCGGTGCCGCCGTCGTCCGCTCGGCTGGGCGGGGGCGGTTCAGCAGGTCGGGACGCCGGGGAGCCAGCTCTCGGGGACGTCGATGTAGATGTTGGAGACGTAACCTCCGTAGTCCGGCAGGTAGGACCAGGCGTCGTTGCTGTGGCCGTCGATCTGCACGAGCTGGCCACGGACCTGGCACTGGACGCGGACGGTGGTGGGGCCGGCGAGCTGGGCCACCTGGGGGGAGGCGGTGGTGGCCTGTTTGCGGATGTTGACGCCGGTGCCCCAGGTCGGGAAGGAGCGGGTCGCCGCACCGTCGCCGGTCCAGAGGTAGGTGACGGTGACCCAGCCGTTGTTGCCGAGGCCGACGTTGTAGAAGGTTCCGTCGGCCAGGTCTATGCCCGCCGGGTTGAGCACCCGGCGGCCGAATTCGTCACGGCCGCCGTTGTAGCCGTTCTCGTAGGCCGCCTGTGCCTCCGGCTTGCCCTGCGGCAGGTCCTTGAAGGTCTCGCGGACGGAGGACGGGTTCCAGTGGTCGTCGTGGGTGTTCCAGGGGCCGACGTCCCAGACCGGCGCGGTCTCGCACCGGACCGGGCCGCAGACGCGCACGGAGTACTCGCCGCTGCCCTTGGGGGACAGCCCGCGCCGTGACGGCAGGGCGACGAAGTGGTCGTTGGGCACGATCACATGGCCGTTGGCGGTGGTCCCGCCGACCAGGCCCTCGCGGGTGGCGAACACCCGTGCCGAGAAGGGCGCGGCGGCGGACGCGACGGGCGCCGGCGCCCCCGCCTCGTCGGCGGGGGTGCCGAGTTCGGCGCTCAGGCCGAGGCCGTGGATCTCCGGGGTGGTGCCCGCGGGTGCGCCGACGAGGGTGAGGCGGGCCTGGACTTCGGTGACGGCCCGGGGCAGCACGGCGGGTTCGCCGGCGCGTGCCTCGCGCCACTCGGTCCAGCGGCCGAGGCCGTCCCGCCCCCGGACGTCGACCGCCGTCCTGGTGCCGGTGGGCGAGGTGGCGTCGAGGTCGACGGAGATCCGGTTCACGGCGTGGTCGAGCACCCGAGCCGGGAGCACGGCGGTGCCCTGGCCCTGGCGGGCGCGGACCGAGGCGGGCCGCAGCCGGCTGTCCCGCAGTCGCAAGGAGCCGTCGGCGCGGGTGATGTTGGCGTCCGCGCCCGAGTCCGCCGTGAGGTCGGCCCGCCAGGTCACCGGGCCCGGCGCGCGGTTCGCCGCCGGGTCCTGCGCGGCGGCCGGCGGGCCGAAGCCGAGGGCGAAGGCGGACAGGGCGGTCAGCGAGGCGGCGTAGACGGGCAGACGGCGGCCTGCGCGGCGCGCGGAGCGGGGTCTGTCTTCGCGGCGCATGGTGCGCCTCCTTCGGGTCGTGGGAGGTGGGGGGCGGTGCGCGACGGCGTGGTCAGGGGCAGCCGGGGACACCGGGGAGGGTGTCGCCGGGCGAGCTGAGGTAGACCTGGGTGATCCAGCCGCCGTACTGGGGCAGGTAGGCCCACCAGTCGTTGTCGTAAGGGGGGACGGTGACGCGCTCGCCCCGGGCCTGGCAGCCGACCAGGACCTCGACCCCGGCCGGGAGGGTGGTCAGATGGGCGGAGCCGGTGTTCGCGGCGGCCCGGACGCGTACGCCGCTTCCCCAGGTGCCGAACCGGGTGCCCGCCGGGCGGACGGCGCCCGGCACGTCGAGGGAGTCGGCGAGCCGGGTGACCTTGCTGTAGGCGGTGCCGTAGGGCGTGCCGTCGGGGTGGAGGGTGAGGACGGCGACGACGGTGCGGTCGCCGGGGCCGACGGTGCCGGTGGTGTGGAGCGCCTCGGACACCAGGTCGAGGGAGGCGGCACGGGTGCCGGGGGCGGTCCCCAGGGCGGGCGTCACGACGGTGCGGGAGGCGGGGGCGGCGGTACAGCCGCCGGAGGTGAAGCCGGACCAGCCCTGCTTGACGGCCCGGGTGCCGCCGAAGGCGGACGGGATGCCGAAGTACTGGTCGAACCCGTCGTTTCCGCAGCGGGTGGCCGAGTGCAGCGCGTCCATCACGAAGGTGCGCACCGGGGCCGGGGCGGTGTCGAGGATGTGGCGGTAGACGCGGACGGTGTCGCCCGCCGTGGTCGCGGTGTAGCCCCAGTAGCCGGGGTGGGTGGCGGGCGGCGGGACGGTGCCGGTGAGACCGAGGCGGGAGGCCGTGCGGGTGACGATGGCGCTCCCGCCGCGGGTGCTCCAGTAGTGGCCGGCCGCGGCGTCGTCGCTGCTGCGCAGCATGGCGGTGAGGCGCACCCGGTCGGCCTCGGGCAGGGCTGCGGGGCCGCTGTCGCCGAGGACGTCGAGGGCGAGCAGCAGTTTCACCAGCGAGGCGGACCGGAACTGTCTGTCGGGGTCGTGGAGTTCGGTGAACCGGCCGGTCTGCCGGTCGTACACGGCGACGCCTGCCGTCACGGCGGCGGGGATGTCGGCCATGGTTCGGGTGTCCGTTCTCCGGGCGGCCGCCGTCTCCGTGGCGGGGCCGGGTGCCCGGTGGGGTTGCGGGGAGGCGGCGGCCGGTCCGGTGAGCAGGGCGCCGAGCAGGACGAGCAGCGCGGCGGCCGCGGGCACCGTGCCGCGCGGACGCGGTGCGCCGGGCCGGTGATGCTGGGGCATGGGCGAGGGCTCCTCGGGGCGGGGGCTGACGGGCCGTCGGGCGTGCGGTGCGCGGACGCCAGCGTGAGGAGGACCGGTGCCCCGGCGCAAGGATTTCGTTCCTGGTCGAAGAAGCCCGTCGCACGCTTGTCAGGGCGTGGTCCTCCCGTTACGTTCCCGACGTCTCGCAGCGCCCCTGTCCGGCGCGTTGCCGCCCGGTCGCCTCCCCCACCTAGGAGCATTCGTGAGGTTCCTCAGACGACTTCCGGCCCTGGCCGCTGCCGCGTTGCTGGCGCTGGCCGGTCTGTCGGCCTCCCCCGCGCACGCCGGGACGTCGGCCGTGACGGCCGCGCCCGTCTTCAAGGCGCCGTACCCCTGCGGCCAGCGGTGGACCTACAGCCATCACTCGGCGGAGGTCCGCCGCGCCCTCGACTTCGTCCGTGCCGACGGCGGTGCGACGGCGGGCACCCCGGTGCTCGCCTCCGCGGCGGGCACCGCCACCCGGCACTCCCAGCCGAGCGGCGCCGGCAACTACATCGTGGTCGACCACGGCGGTGGCTGGAAGACGTACTACTTCCATCTGACCGCGTACTCGGTGGCCGACGGCGCCTGGGTGGGCCAGGGCCAGCAGATCGGCACCACCGGCAGCACCGGCAACTCCTCCGGCGCGCACATCCACTACGAGCAGCTCTACAACGGCGTGGGCCAGAACATCGTGATCAACGGTGCCGGGCTGTCCTACCCGGGCAGCTACCACCAGGCGTACCTGACGAGTGACAACGGCTGCGGCGGCAGCGGCACGCCGTTCACCACCTGGGGCAGCGGAATCAACGTGCGTGCCGACGCGCGGCTGTCCGCGGCGGTCGTGACCACGCTGGGCGGCCCGACGGCCGTGCGGGTGCTGTGCCAGAAGCAGGGCGACACCGTCAACGCGGAGGGCTACACCAACAACTGGTGGAGCAAGCTCCGCGACCAGAACGGCTTCATCAGCAACATCTACATCGATCACCCCAGCGCCCAGCTCCCCGGCGTACCGCTCTGCTGACGCGGCGCCGGACCGCCTGACCCCTGTGAGGGGGCGGGGCGGGGGGGGGGGGGGGGCCCCCCCCCCCCCCCCCCCCCGCGGGGGCGGCGGGGGGGGGGGATTAAAAATACCCCCCCAAAAACAAAACACCAAAAA
>NZ_JBHTST010000224.1:0-3301 GCF_042794995.1 Streptomyces sp. NPDC056503 | reverse complement strand
GGGGGGGGGGGCTCCCCGGGCACAAGCCCGGACAGCCCCGTCGGTGTACGCTCGGCGGCGATTTCATGTCATGGCCCCGCCAATCACGCAACGCGCATAGACTGCCGCTGGGGCGGCGCCGTCAGGCGTCCCCGACCACCGGGGGTGCACAGTGCTGCGGGTGAACTTCACCAGCCAGGAACTGGTCCGGCTGCGCGTCGCCGCCGACGTGGACCCGCTCTGGGAGACCGCGCTCAGTCTTCATCTGCTCCAGAACCGGGCCGCCCCCCTCACCTTCGGACCCTGGCGCCGAGAGGTGGTCACCGCACTGCGACGGGCCGGGCTGCTGACGGCCACGCGCGACCTGACACGGCTGTGCCCCGACGGCGCCTACTTCCCCGACTTCCTGACGCCCGGACGCGGCGACGCGGACATCGAGACCGGCCTCGACCGGCTGCTCGCCACCCCCCGACGGCGGCTGCTCGCCGAACTGACCCGCCTCCACGCCCACACCCGGGGACCCGTCCCGCCGGACGTGCGACTGCTTGCCGACGGCTGCCCGCAGGCACTGCGCCGGCTCGGCGACTCGCTGCGCGCCTATTACCGCGTGGCCGTCGAGCCCTACCTCTCCGCGATCCGGGCCCAGGCGGCGTCCGACCGGGCACTGCGGGCCGCGGCGACACTCGCCCACGGCGCCGAGGGCATGCTCACGGGCTACGACGACCTGCCCGGCTGGGAGTACCGGCAAGGCCGCCTGTCCGCCCCGTACCCCGTGGACCGCGCGCTGGTGCTGCGCGGCAGGGCACTGACCCTGGTGCCGGCCTTCTTCTGCGTACGCGCGCCGCTGGCCCTGGTGAACGAGTCGCTGCCGCCCGTCCTCGTCCATCCGCTCACGCCGGCCCCCGGCTGGCTGGAGCGCCGTCGCGGCGCCCCGGCCGGGCCGACGGCGCAGCTCATCGGCTCCTCGCGCGCCGAACTGCTACGGATGCTGGACCGCCCCATGACCACCACCGACCTCGCCGCCGCACTGCGGCTGGCCCCCTCCACGGCGAGCCGGCACGCCTCGGTGCTCCGCGAGGCGGGATTGCTGCTGTCGCACCGTCAAGGCCTGCACGTACTCCACCACAGGACCCGGCTGGGCGAGGCGCTCCTCGGCGGCGCACTGAACTGAGAGGGCGCGGATGGCACGGCGTCCGCCCCCTCGGGGAACACGTGCCGGAAGATCGGGGGCGGGCTCGCACAACCCGGTCGACTACGAGAACGTCCGCGTCCGGACCCCGCTTGTCCGCGCAGGAGGATCGCCTTTGAGCGGGGTCTCGGTGCGTGAGGAGCGGCCCTTCGGAGTAGGACGGGGCTGCTCCCGTTTCGGCGGAGCGCGGGTTCACGTGTTGGCGACTCCTTCGGAGTGCCCTCCACGGCGAAGCGCGCCCGCACGTCGGGCCGTCGGAGCTGTCGGAGCTGTCGGAGCTGTCGGAGCTGTCGGGGAGCCTTGCCGGGCAGCCGGGGCAGCCGGGGCCGGTCCGCGCCGCGACGTCCTGGTGGCGCAGTGGTTCACGGCAGGCGGAGCAAACGACCTCGGCCCGAGCGCCGTGCCCCGACAGGAGCGGCGTGCTCCTGCCGGGACCGGGACCGGGACCGGGACCGACCGTGCCGCCCGTGGGCCTCAGCGGCCGGCCTGGAGGGCGCCCCAGGTCACAGGGCCCACCTCGGAGTCGACGGTGAGAGCACGGGTGGACTGGTAGTCGCGAACCGCCTGGGCGGTGCCCGGGCCGAAGATGCCGTCGGCCGAGACCGTGTGGGCCAGGGCAGCCGTCAGCGCGCGCTGGAGGCGCTGGACGGCCTCTCCGGTGGAACCCTGCTTCAGCACGGGCCGGGCGCCGGCCGAGAGCAGCGCGGTCCAGGTCCTCGCGCCGACCACGGCGTTCGCGTCGAGCCCCTTCGCCGTCTGGAACGCGCGGACCGCCGCGGCCGTCATGCCGCCGAAGTCACCGTCCACCGCACCGGCGTCGAACCCCTGCGCGTTCAGCAGCCACTGGGCGGCCTTCACCTGGTCGCCCGTCGACCCGGTGCCCAGGGTGGCGTACGAGGAGAAGCCGAGCTGCACCGGGGACGTCGTGCTGCCGCCCACCAGCTGCATGTAGCGGTTCCAGTCCCAGTACGGCCCGGGGTCGGAGTGATCGTTGCCCGGTATTTCCACATGGCCGAGGATGTGCGCCCGGTCCTTGGGGATGCCGTAGCGGTCGGCGATCGAGCGGGTGAGCGCCGCGGAGGAGCGGTACATCGCGTCGGTGAACCAGGAAGGCTGGTCGACCCAGCCCTCGTGTTCGATGCCGACGGAGTACGGGTTGCCGGACCGGGCGTGCCAGGCGGTGTCCTTCTCGCGGACCGTCTGCGTCACCTGACCGTCCGAGGAACGGATGACGTAGTGCGCGCTGACCTGGGCCGCGGGGTTCTGGAACCAGTTGATGGCACCTGCGTACGAGCCCTGGGTGACGTGCACCACGACGGCCGTGATCGCGGAGGTGCGCCCCACCGCGTAGTTGCCGGCGACGGCCGGGACCCAGAGCGCGGACGGGTAGTCGGGCGCGGCGACCAGCGGGGCGGCGTCGGCGTAGGCGCCGCGGTCGGGCTCGACCGCCGTGGGCCGGACGGTGATGGTGGAGCCGTCCTCGGCGCGGGCGTCGACGCCCTGGACGAGGAGGTCGTAGACGCCGTCGGCGTAGAAGCGGGCGGCGCGGTCGTCGGTGGAGCCTCCGTAGCGCGCCACCGCCTCGTACCAGGCGGCGGGACGGTCGCGTTCGGCGTCCGTGAGCCCGGCCGCGTCGGCGCGGGCGCGCAGGACGGCGGCGCCGCCGCGGACGTTGGCGGCGGTGTCCCGGCGCAGGGTCTCGACGGGGACGCCGGTGAGCCTCGACGCCTCACGCAGGGTCTGCTGCCCCGGGTTGTCGACGAGGTGCATCACGCCGTAGCCGCGGGCCTGGCTGGGCCGTCCGTCGTGTCCGTCGAGCCGGCTCTCGCCGTACCCGACGGCCACGAGCACGTCCCTCGGGACGTCGAACTCAGCGGCGGGGGGGGGGGGGCGGGGGCCCCCCCCGGGGACGGGGGGCGCGGGCCGCGCCTGCGCGGCAGGCGCCGTAGCCGTAGCCGTAGCCGTAGCCGTAGCCGTAGCCGTCACAGCGAGGCCGACGACCGCGGCGAGAACCACCGGGATGCGCCTCTTCGATACCGAATGGTGCCTCATGAAACCTCCTTGGTAAGAGTTCTGAAGCGAGGGAACCGTCGACGCCGGCTGGGCTCCCGCACGCCGCACCGGTGGCGCGGC
>NZ_JBHTST010000223.1:0-7264 GCF_042794995.1 Streptomyces sp. NPDC056503 | reverse complement strand
GCGCTTCCTTCGTTTCCGACTCTATCAGATCTTTCCGATCCGATTTCCTCGGTGCTTTCCGGTCCTGAGTTTTAATTCCTCGGGGCCTTCCGGCGCTTTCCGACTTTATCAGAATCATTTCCGGCTACCTAATCGGCGGCTTTTCTTGATTCGGGATAAAGAATCGGGAGTGAGTCAGACTCTAGTTGATTGCTGCCGAGCTGTCCAGCTCTAGGCAACCATCTGAATCTACCTCCCCGCAGCCACCGTGTCAACGGCTTTTGCGGGCACCGGAGGACAGTATCAGCTCGGCGGGGCCCGTCGCACATCGGCGGGAGTGGCGCGGGGCGCGGGGTCAGGCCGGGAAGGCCGAGGGGGGTGTGTCGAGGTCTTCCAGTTCCACACCGGGGGCGGAGAGGACGACGTCGCCGGCGATGTGGACGGTGTGGCGCTCGCCGGTGTCCAGGGTGCTGACCTGGTACGCGTCCACGGCCAGCGGGCCGTCGTCGGTGGGGTGCGTCTCCGTTCCCAGCAGGGCCCAGGACTGGTCGACGGTGAGGGGGGCGAGGACCGGGTCCGTGAAGGCGACGAGGCGGACGCGGGTCTCCGGGGTGCCGGGGGTGAGGCGCAGGAGGCGGGTCAGGGCGATCAGGAAGGCCGGGGACGTACCGGTGAAGGCGTGGGCGCGGACGTTGCCTTCGGTGGCGTGGGTCCCGGTGGGGTCGGTGCGGACCCAGGTGACGCCGTCGAAGGCGGCGCCCCGGACCTGCCAGCTCGACGCGTGGAGTTCGAGGCGGATGGGGCGGCCGAGCTCGTCGACGGCCAGGTCGACCGAGCCTCGGTGGTCGCCCGCGGGGGTCGTGACCTGGGAGACGTAGCGCCAGCCGGAGGGGCCGGGGGCGCAGTGGAAGTGTTCCTCGCCGAGGGGGGTGTGGTCGTGGGGGTCGTGGAGCGAGTAGCGGCCGCGGGGCATCGCGTGGTCCTCGGGTGGTGGGAGACGGGGGCAGGCCCCCGGCACGGGGTGCCGGGGGCCTGCTGGGTCGTCGCGTCGCCCGGTGGTGTGCCGGGGGACGGATCAGTAGCGGTAGTGGTCCGGCTTGTACGGGCCCTCGACGTTGACGCCGATGTACGCGGCCTGCTCCGGGCGGAGGGTGGTGAGCCGCACGCCGAGCGCGTCCAGGTGGAGGCGGGCGACCTTCTCGTCCAGGTGCTTCGGGAGCGTGTAGACGTCGGTCGGGTACTCCTCCGGCTTGGTGAAGAGCTCGATCTGGGCCAGGGTCTGGTCCGCGAAGGAGTTCGACATCACGAAGGAGGGGTGGCCGGTCGCGTTGCCGAGGTTCAGCAGGCGGCCCTCGGACAGGACGATGACGACCTTGCCGTCCTCGAACGTCCAGGTGTGGACCTGCGGCTTGACCTCGTCCTTCACGATGCCGGGGATCTTCGCCAGGCCGGCCATGTCGATCTCGTTGTCGAAGTGGCCGATGTTGCCGACGATCGCCTGGTGCTTCATGCGGGCGATGTCGGACGCCATGATGATGTCCTTGTTGCCCGTGGTCGTGATGAAGATGTCGGCCGTCTCCACGACGTCCTCGAGGGTCGCCACCTGGTAGCCGTCCATCGCCGCCTGCAGCGCGCAGATCGGGTCGATCTCGGTGACGATGACGCGGGCGCCCTGGCCGCGCAGCGACTCCGCGCAGCCCTTGCCGACGTCGCCGTAACCGCAGACGACGGCGGTCTTGCCGCCGATGAGGACGTCGGTGGCGCGGTTGATGCCGTCGATCAGGGAGTGGCGGCAGCCGTACTTGTTGTCGAACTTCGACTTCGTCACGGCGTCGTTCACGTTGATCGCCGGGAAGAGGAGGGTGCCGGCCTGCATCATCTCGTAGAGACGGTGGACGCCGGTCGTGGTCTCCTCGGTGACGCCGCGGATGTCGGACGCCAGCTGGGTCCACTTCTGCGGGGTCTCGCCGAGGGTGCGGTTGAGGAGCTGGAGGATGTAGCCGTACTCCTCGCTGTCCGCGGTGGACGGGTCCGGGGCGGAGCCGGCCTTCTCGAACTCGACGCCCTTGTGGACGAGGAGGGTGGCGTCACCACCGTCGTCGAGGATCATGTTCGGGCCGCCGGTGGGCGTGTTCGGCCAGGTGAGGGCCTGCTCGGTGCACCACCAGTACTCCTCCAGGGTCTCGCCCTTCCAGGCGAAGACCGGGACGCCCTGCGGGTTCTCCGGGGTGCCGTTCGGGCCGACGGCGATGGCCGCGGCGGCGTGGTCCTGGGTGGAGAAGATGTTGCAGGAGGCCCAGCGGACGTCGGCGCCGAGGGCGACGAGGGTCTCGATGAGGACGGCGGTCTGCACGGTCATGTGCAGCGAGCCGGTGATGCGGGCGCCGGCGAGCGGCTGGGTCTCGGCGTACTCGCGGCGGATCGCCATCAGGCCGGGCATCTCGTGCTCGGCGAGGGTGATCTCCTTGCGGCCGAAGGTGGCGAGGGAGAGGTCGGCGACCTTGAAGTCCTGCTGTGCGGCAGTCGTCATGACTGGTGCTGCTCCTCGTGGGATCGCATGATGAGGGTCGGTTGTGGCGCCTGACACCGCGGTCGAGGCACCTGCGGGCACAGGAATGCCCGGGTGGTTCGCGGTGCAGTCGTCGGAGGCCCTCTCTCCCTCGGCCGGTCCCCTGGGGGACCGCCCGACCGCCATCAGCAGCGACGTCTGGCTCGTCACGAATCTACACCGATCGGCCCACCGGGCGCAGGCCCGTGTGGAGAAGGCCCCCGGGGCGGCGTGATGCGCTCCGGGGGCCTCGTCAGGGTGTTCGACGGGTGGTGCGGGGGTCAGTGGCCGCTGCCGCCGGGGGTGGCGGCCGGGTCCGGGCCGGCCGCGGCGGCGGACTCGCTGTAGACGTCCGGCTCCAGGTAGATGACCCGGGCGATCGGGACGGCGGTGCGGATGCGCTCCTCGGCGGCGTCGATGGCGCGGGCGACCTCGGTGGCGGACTCGTCGTGCCGGACGGCGATCTTGGCGGCGACGAGGAGCTCCTCGGGGCCGAGGTGGAGGGTGCGCATGTGGATGAGGCGGGAGACGGAGTCGCCGTCGACGATGGCCTCCTCGATCTTCTTCACCTCGTCGAGGCCGGCGGCCTCGCCGAGCAGCAGCGACTTGGTCTCCAGGGCGAGGACGATCGCGATGAGGATGAGCAGGACGCCGATGCAGAGGGTGCCGATGCCGTCCCAGACGCCGTCGCCGGTGGCGAGGGCGAGGCCGACGCCGCCGAGGGCGAGGACCAGGCCGACGAGGGCGCCGAGGTCCTCCAGGAGGACGACGGGGAGCTCGGGGGCCTTGGCGCGGCGGACGAACTCCTTCCAGGAGAGGCCGCCGCGGATCTGGTTCGACTCCTTGATGGCGGTACGGAAGGAGAAGGACTCGGCGATGATCGCGAAGACGAGGACGCCGACCGGCCAGTACCAGGCCTCGATGGGGTGCGGGTGCTTGATCTTCTCGTAGCCCTCGTAGATGGCGAACATGCCGCCGACGGAGAAGAGGACGATGGAGACGAGGAAGGCGTAGATGTAGCGCTCGCGGCCGTAGCCGAAGGGGTGCTGGGGGGTCGCCTCGCGCTGGGCCTTCTTGCCGCCGAGCAGGAGCAGGCACTGGTTGCCGGAGTCGGCGAGGGAGTGGACGCTTTCGGCGAGCATCGAGGACGAGCCGCTGAAGAGGAACGCCACGAACTTGGCTACGGCGATCGCGAGGTTGGCGGCGAGGGCCGCCACGATCGCCTTGGTTCCGCCTGACGCGCTCATGGGTCTGCTGTTCCCTTCGTCGATGCTCCGGCCCGGTGACCGTGGCCGTGGTACGGCCGGTCATTGTTGCATCAGGCCACGACGGTGGCGCGGAACACCGTGCCCGCCTCCGAGAGTTCGACGGGCTCGCCGGCGGGCACGAAGACGGATTCGCCCGGGGAGAGGGTGATTTCGCCTGCTTTCGGGCGTCCGGCGGTGGCGAGCAGGATCTGCGGGGTGACGGCCGTCAGGTCGGTGGGGGCGGCGCCCTCGGCGCGTACGAGCCGGGAGAGGCGGAACTCGTCGATGGGGGTGTCGTAGACCTCCTCCCCCGTGGGGGACGCCTCGGGGCGCAGCACGCCGGGGTCGGCGGGCTCGAAGCGGACGACCCGGAGGAGTTCGGGGACGTCGACGTGCTTGGGGGTGAGGCCGCAGCGCAGGACGTTGTCGCTGTTGGCCATGATCTCGACGCCGAGGCCGGAGAGGTAGGCGTGCGGGACGCCGGCGCCCAGGTAGAGGGCTTCGCCGGGCTGGAGCGTGACGTGGTGGAGGAGCATCGCGGCGATGACGCCGGGGTCGCCGGGGAAGTGGTGGGCGAGGACGGCGTACGGGGCGAGGGCGCCCCCGAGCCGTTCGGCGGCGGCGGCGGCCTCGGTGACGGTGTGGGCCGTCTCGACCGGGTCTGCGGTGAGCAGGGCCGTGAGCACCTCGCGGAGGGCGGCCTCCTCCGGGTGGGCGTGGAGCAGGTCCACGTACGGCTTGAGGGAGTCGACGCCGAGGGCGGCGAGGGTGTCGGCGGCCTCGGCGGGGGCGCGGAAGCCGCAGAACCCCTCGAAGGGGGTGAGGGCGCAGATCATCTCGGGCTTGTGGTTGGCGTCCTTGTACATGCGGTGGGGGGCGTCGGCGGGGATGCCGGCGGCCTCCTCGGCGGCGTATCCGGCACGGGCCTGCTCCAGGTCGGGATGGACCTGGAGGGAGAGCGGGGCGCCGGCGGCGAGGAGCTTGAGGAGGAAGGGCAGGCGGGGGCCGAACTTCTCGGCCGCGGCCTGGCCGAGTTCGCGTACGGGGTCGGCCTCGATCAGCTCGTTCAGCGGCCCTCGGGGGGTGAGCGAGGGAGCACCGGGGTGGGCGCCCATCCACATCTCGGCCTGCGGCTCGCCGGTGGGGGCGGTGCCGAGCAGTTCCGGGATGGCCGTCGTGGATCCCCAGGCGTAGGGGCGGACGGTGTTGACGAGGCGTTCCATGGCGGTTCCAGTTCCTCGGGGCGAATGACGGTGACGGTGTCAGACGACAGATGACAGGGGGTGGGTGACACCCGGGCGTCCGGGAACTGGCGGGCGGGTGTCCGGGGGCGTACGCCGGATGGCCCCGGGCGTACGCGGAGGTGGCTCGGGGGCGTACGCCGGTGGCGGCGGCGGGCCCGGCGATCGGCGGTCCGGCGGTCCCGCCCTGACGACCGTCGCCGGGAGCCGGTCGTCAGGGCCGGTCGTCAGGGGCCGGTCGTCAGCGGGCCGGGAGGCCGGGGGACGCGAGGGAGAGGTAGACGGCGGCGAAGTCGGTGACGGCGAGGAGTTCCGCGAGGGTCTCCAGGGCGTCGCCCTCCTCGGGTTCGAGTTCGCTGACGGCGGTCTCGTGGCCGAGGGCGAGTTCGCGGGCGGCGGGAGCGGCGCTGAGGCCGCCCGCGGGGCGGTCGCGGAGGAGGACGACGCGGGCGCGGAGGGCCTGGGGTTCGTCGACGCGGTCGCGGAAGAAGTCGTCGGGGTCGGCGGCCGCGGCGTAGGTGCCCGCGAGGAGGACGCCGTGGGCGGGGAGCGCCTCGGGGAGTTCGGCGGCGAGGGCGGGGAGGCCGGCGAGTTCGGCGAGGACGGCGGCGAAGCGGCGGCCGGCCGGGCCGGCGGCGTCGCCCTCGGTCCAGATCAGCGGCAGCGACTCGGCGAGTTCGGCGGCGAGCGTCTTGGCCGGGTTGGAGTAGGTGGCGATGGCGGGGCCGCAGCGTTCGGCGGTGCGGTCGAGGCGGTCGGCGACCCGTTCCAGGGCCTCGGGCGGGGCTTCGAGGAGGCCGACGCGGTCGAGGAGGGCGAGGAGCGGGGTGAACAGGGCCCAGAGGGCGCCGGGGCTGGCGGAGAGGTTCTCGCCGTACTCGTCGGGTTCCTCGTGCGGGGCCATCGCCATCGGGACGAAGAGGCCGCGGGAGCCGCTGACGGTCTCCGAGAGGGGGGAACCCTCCGGGGCGACGGCGGCGACGGTGATGCCGCGGCGGTACGCCTGCTCGGCGAGGAGCGCGAGACCGGGTTCGGAGCCGTCGGTGGTGGGCAGCAGGAGCAGGTCCACGGGGCCCGCCCAGCCGGGCAGGGCCCAGCGCAGGGCGCCGGCGGCGGGGGCGACGCCGGTGGGCGCGAGGCGTACGACGGGGGCGGAGGCGCCGGCGAGGGCGCCGACCAGGTCGGCGACGCCGGCGGCGGCGGTGCCGGGGCCCGCGACGAGGACGGCGCGGGGGCGGCCCTCGGGGTGGAGGTCGGCGATGCCGGCCTCGGTGGCGTGGCGGACGGCGGTCCTGACCCGGGCGCCGGCCTCGGCGGCGCCGCGGAGCAGGCCGCGGCGGTCGGCCAGGGCGAGGGCGTCCGGTGCGTCTAGCAGGGTCTCGTCCAGCATGGGGCCTCCGGGGCGGTCGCTGTCGGGCGCCGTGGTGCGGGGTGTCGGGCGGGGCGCCCAGGCGTGGGTGCGGGCGCGGGCGTGGTGCGGGTGCTGGGGGTGGGTGTCACGGAGGGCGCCGCCCTGGGGGGGTGCCCACCCGTTCCGTTCTGGGCCCCCCGGGGGGACGCCTGCCCGCGACGGGGTGGCGGGGCCGCGGGGCCGGGGCCGCGAACCGGCCGGCCGAGCGCCCGCCCACTGCCGGGTCAGGCGGGGCGGCGGGCCTCGTCCACGAGGAGGACCGGGATGGCGTCGCGTACGGGGTAGGCGAGGCCGCAGTCGGAGGACGTGCAGACCAGTTCGGGGGTCTCGTCCGCCGTGCGGTCGTGCAGCGGAGCGTGGCAGGCCGGGCAGGCCAGGATCTCCAGGAGGCCGGCTTCGAGCGGCATTGCGGTGTCCCTTCGTACCAGTGAACGGTGCTGGTCAGCCTACCGCCGGGGGCGGGGAGTCGCGGCTCGGCGAGCGGCGGCTCCCCGCCCCTGGCGGGGGTGTCGGACGGGTGTCAGGTGGTGGTGCGGACGAGGGCGAGGACCTCGTCACGGATCTTCGCCATGGTGGCCGCGTCCCGCGCCTCGACATTCAGACGCAGCAACGGCTCCGTGTTGGACGCACGCAGGTTGAACCACCAGTCGGCCGAGGAAACGGTCAGCCCGTCAAGCTCGTCGAGAACGACGCCGTCCTGGTCGCCGTAGACGGCCCTGACCGCTGCGGTGCGGGCGGCCTGGTCGGCGACGGTGGAGTTGATCTCACCGGACCCGGCATACCGGTCATAGGAGGCGACCAGCCCGGACAACGGCCCCTCCTGCCCACCCAGCGCGGC
>NZ_JBHTST010000222.1:0-7269 GCF_042794995.1 Streptomyces sp. NPDC056503 | reverse complement strand
CAGGAGACACGTTGACCAGACTCTGGAACCCCTCTCGAAGCCGGGCGCTCAAGGTCCTCGCCGCGGCCATGCTGGGCCTGTTCGTCGCTGTGCTGACCGTCTCCTCTTGGTGAGCGCACCCCGAGTACCGTCGGGCTCCGGAAGGACACCGGGATCGGGTGGTACTTCCCGGAGGTGAGACCGGAGTCCATGGCCACGCCGCCCAGGTCGTGGTCGGCCACGTGCGAGTCGCCCCACCACACCCCTCATGAGGGTCGATCGCTGTTGAACGACTGAGAACCGGAGGTCGTACCCCCCGGGTGCACGACCTCCGGCAGTCTCGACAGCGCTCAGGCGTCCTGTGCGCGGGTGAGCCGATGCGACTCGAGCGCGAACGACAGGTCGACCACGTCGCGCGGGCGCGACAGCAGACGACCGGTGAGCCGCTCCAGCCGCCGCAGCCGGTTCAGCACCGTGTTGCGGTGACAGAAGAGCCGCTTGCCCGCCTCCTCCGTGGAGCCGTGACAGTCCAGCCAGGCCGTCAGGGTGGCCAGGAGGTCTTCGCGCTCGCCCGCCTCCGCCTCGAGGACGGGTCCGAGCACATGAAGCGCGAAGTCCTGCGCCAGGTCGGGCCGAGCGAGGACGAAGGCGCCGGGCAGCCGGTCCGCGAGCCGGACGAGTTCGCCATCCGCCGCACAGGAGTTCAGGGCGAGTTCGGCCAGCTCGCGCGCCCGCCCGAGCTCCATGAGCCCGGACACCACGGTGCTGATCCCGCCGCGCACGCCGGGGCCGGTCGGGATCACCGACGCGAGGGCCTCGACAGAGCCCTCGTCGAGCCGCGCCACCACGGCCACGCCGTCCTCCTGAGGACACCAGTGCAGTTCCATACCGTCGCGCACTTCGCGGGTCGGCTCCGTGGCGGGGCGCTCCGCACCCGGGCCGCGCAGCAGCGCCACCGCGTAGCGGGCACGCAGGGGCAGTCCGAGCGCTACGGCGATGGCGGAGACACGGGTCTCCTCCGTGTATCCGCGCAACAACACCTTCAGCAGCGGAAGCTGTTTGCGGCCGTCGTCCTCGGGCAGCCCGGCGGAGGCACGGCGGTACGCCTCGACCGCCAGTGCGGTGTCCCGGTCCGCCCGGCCCCATACGTCGTTGGCGGCGAAGGCCATGAGGTGGCCCTGGTCCGGACAGTCCTGCACGACGAGGGCCACGAGCGTGTCCCAGATCTCCGTGCCGCCCACGCGGTAGCCGTGCAGCAGGGCCTGGAGCGGGACACCTTCCTCCGCTCTCCTGCCGCCGATGAGCCAGGCGTACTCGCCGGACTCGGACGTGCGCCGGGGCTCGACCATCCCGCCGACGAAGCACTCCATCGCGGTGTGGACGGACTCTCGCAGATCGGCGGGGGCCAGAAGCGGGTTGCCGTAGTACGAGCTCGCGCTGCGCAGCTCGCTCAGCGCGGACTCGACGAAGGACGGGAGTCGAGGACGGAGCAGCTCGGCAGCATGCCGCAGCACGCGTCTGGCGTCTTCCTTCGGAGAGTCGCCGGGGAGCAGGGACGGCCGGTATGCGAGATGCGCGGGATGGGCCGGCAGTCCGGATTCAATCTGGTTCATCAGCACCTCAACGTGTCTGGCTTCCGCCGGATGGCGGTGGTGAGGGCGGCATAGCGAGGCAGGCCCTGCCAAACTAAAGAGAAATCACTCGCACGTCTAGTGTCCTCGGATAAGTAGCCCATACGACACCAGGGCGAACTAGGCGTGATTCACTTCCGTTGCGATGCGCCGGAGCTTCGGCCAGGAGCGCCGCGCACCCGCGCCCGTTCGCCGGGTCGCGCCCTGTGCCCCGTCACACGCGACGAGGGCTCTCCCGGGGACCCGGCACACGATCCGCGCCCGGAGCCCCCGCCGAGCCGTTCCCCCCTGGACGTCGCACCGAGCCGCGCCACATGCTGCGGCCCTCCGACCTGCTGGGACACGGCGAACCGGCGCGAATCGCCCGCCACCGCGGAACCCGACACCGCGGCTCCGCGTGACCCTCGCACCCCTCGGCCGGAACCCGTCCTGACGCTCCATCGAAGAAAGCGGGCCGCATGAGCTCGTCCTCACCTCCTCCCACGCCGCCACCTCCCGCGGCCTCTTCCACCCTGCTGGTCCAGCACCTCTCCGTGACCTACGGAAGGTCGGTGACCGCGCTGCACGACGTGTCGTTGCGCGTCCCGGCCGACGGAATAGTCGCGCTGCTCGGCGCCAACGGGGCCGGGAAGTCCACCCTGCTCCGCGCGGTGTCGGGAACCCTTCCCCTGCACGCCGGCACCGTCAGCGCCGGTTCCGTCACCTTCGGCGAGATGCCGCTGACCGGTCGCGCGGCGGCCGAGGTCGTCGCCGCCGGTGTGGTCCAGGTACCCGAAGGGCGGAGGGTCTTCGCCGGGCTGTCCGTGGCGGACAACCTCCGGGCGGGACGCCTGGGGGTCTCCGGTCTGGGCCGTGACGACGCCCGGCGGGCGCTGGCGGAGGTCTACGACCTCTTCCCGGTCCTCGCCGACCGGCGCGGCCAGGCCGCCGGCCTCCTCTCCGGGGGCGAACAGCAGATGCTGGCCATGGGCAGGGCGCTGATGGCACGGCCGCGACTGCTGCTGCTCGACGAGCCCTCCCTGGGGCTCGCGCCACTGATCGTCGCCAGGATCGCCGACGTGATCCGGCACATCCACGACCAGGGCACCGGTGTGCTGCTGGTCGAGCAGAACGCCGCGCTCGCCCTGGAGCTCGCCGATCACGCGTACGTCCTGGACGTCGGCCGGGTCCGGCTCGAAGGCCCCGCCGAAGAGCTGTCGCGCTCGGACGAGATCCGCCGGCTCTACCTCGGTGAACAGCCGGACGCCGACGAGACGGCCCTCACCCCGGAAGCCGAGCCCGCCGCCGTTCTGAGCAGGTGGCGCCCGTGATCCGCGACCTCCTGCGCAGACCCGTACGGGTGGGCGCCACGCGTCACGACGACGGCGTGCCGACGCTGGCCGTCGAGGACGTCACCGTACGTTTCGCCGGTCTCACGGCCCTGGACCGCGTCCGGTTCACCGTGGAGCCGGGCACCATCCACGCGCTGATCGGCCCCAACGGCGCCGGCAAGTCCTCCTGCTTCAACGTCCTCTCCGGCGTCTACCGCGCGGCCGGCGGCCGTGTGCGCTTCGGCGACGCGGAGCTGACCGCCCTTCCGCCCCACCGGATCGCCGCGCTGGGCGTGGCCCGGACCTTCCAGAACATCGTCCTCACCCGCGGGACGGTGGCGGACAACCTCATGCTGGGACGGCACACCCTGACCGGTGCGGGCTTCGCCGCCACCGCGTTCCGCCTGCCTCGCGGCCTCCGGGAACAGCGGCTGCACCGTGAGCGGGTGGGCGAGGTGGCCGCCTTCGTCGGTCTCGGCGCCGTCCTCGACACCCCCGTCTCCCTGCTCCCTTACGGGGACCGCAAGCGGGTCGAGCTGGCCCGTGCCCTCTGCATGGAACCGAAGCTGCTGCTCCTGGACGAGCCGGTGGCAGGCATGAACACGACGGAACGGGTCGCGATGGCCCGCACCATCACGCACATCAGGGACGCCCTCGGCATCTCCGTCCTGATCGTCGAGCACGACATGGGGATGGTCATGCGCATGGCGGACGAGGTGACCGTCCTGGACTTCGGCCGCCGGATCGGGGGCGGATCGCCGGAGACCGTCCAACGGGACCCCGCAGTCGTCCAGGCCTACCTGGGTGGCGCCTCCGCCGTCGACACGACTACCTGCGCGCCCGCGGAATCCGCCGCGCCGCACGGGGAGGAAGCCCCATGAGCACACTGGTCCAGACCCTGTTCAACGGCATGGCGCTCGGCTCGATCTACGCCCTCGTCGCCCTCGGGTTCTGTCTCGTCTTCAAGGCGTCGGGGGCGGTGAACTTCGCTCACGGCTCGCTCCTCCTGCTCGGCGGCTACCTGGTCGCCGTCCTGCACGAACCGCTCGGTTTCGCCCTCGCCCTCGCCGTCGCGGCCGTCGGCACCGCCGCCGCCGCGGCCGTCGAGGCGCTCGTGCTGCGCCGTGTGGCGAAGGCCGACGGGCCGGCCGTTCCGACGATTCTCACGATCGGTGTCGACATCCTGCTCCTCACCGAACTCGCCCGGCGCATCGGCGGCGACGTCCTCGGCACCGGCGACCCCTGGGGTGCCTCCGTCGTGACGGTCGGCGGCATCACCGTCGCCCAGGCACGGGTGTACTCGCTGGTCGTGGCCCTCGTCCTCGTCGGTGTCTTCCTGCTGGCCTTCCACCGCACGGGCTGGGGCCTCGCCATGCGCGCCCGCTCCTCCGACGCCGAGGCCGCCGCCCTGATGGGCGTGCGCGGGGACCGGCTGCAGCTGTCCGCCTGGATGCTGGCGGGAGTCCTGGCCGCGGTGGCCGCCGTCTTCCTCGCGGCCTTCCCCGGCACAGGCGTCGACCGGACCACCGGGCAAATCGCGCTCGCCGCCTTCCCCGCCGCGGTGCTCGGCGGCCTCGGATCGGTGAGTGGCGCGCTGCTCGGCAGCGTGGTCGTCGGCATGGCGGAGGCGCTGGCCACCGGCTACCAGCAGCAGTTGAGCGGGCTCGGCTCCGGTCTCGCCGAGGTGGTGCCGTACGCCGTGATGGTGCTGGTCCTGATCGCCCGGCCCCAGGGGCTGCTCGGAGCGAAGGAGTCGACCCGTGTCTGACCGTTCCCCGTCACCGTCGACGAGCCGTTCCACGGTGTCGCGCGCGCTCTCACTCGGCGGACCTTCCGTCTCACCGCGGCGGATCACCGCTCTCGTCTGCTCCCTGCTCCTTCTCGTCCCTCCTCTCTACCTCTCCTCGTTCTGGTTGCAGACCGGGCTGTTCGCGATGGTCGCGGTCATCTCCGCGATCGGGCTGAACCTTCTCGTGGGGACGGCCGGACAGCTCTCCCTCGGTCACGCGTTCTTCCTGGCCGTGGGCGCCTACGGCTACACCTGGCTCGCCGACGACTCCCACCGTTCGGGGACGACGCACCTGAGCGGCGTGGGGCTTCCCCCGCTGCTCGCCTTCCTCGCGGCGGTGCTGCTGGCCGGTCTCGCGGGAGCCGCGTTCAGTCCCATGTCGGGCCGGCTGCGCGGCATGTACCTGGGGGTCGCGACCCTCGCCCTGATCTTCTTCGGGCACCACGCGATGCTCAACGCCGAGTCGTACACGGGCGGCTTCAACGGCCGTTCCGTCCCCGAGATGGAGATCCTCGGACTGAGCCTCGGGGACGCCGACGACGGTCTGTCGGTCCTCGGCGTGCCCTTCGGCGGGCTGGAGAGGCTCTGGTACTTCGGCCTGCTGCTGGTCGCGGTCGCGGCCTGGGCGGCGCGCAACCTGCTCCGCGGCCGACCGGGCCGGGCTCTCGGCGCACTGCGCGACAGCGAGGTGGCCGCGGCCGTGATGGGCGTGCCCGCCTCCCGGTTCCGGGCCGCCGCCTTCACCGTCTCCTCCATGTACGCGGGCGCCGCCGGCGCTCTGCTGGCCCTGGCCTCCCAGCGGGTCGTGCCGGACTACTTCGGTCTGCTGCTGTCCATGGACATGCTCGCGATGATCGTGATCGGCGGCCTCGGATCGGTCGCGGGCGCGGCGGCGGGCGCGGTGTTCGTCAGCGTCCTGCCGCAGCTCCTCGCCCACTACTCCGACGCCCTGCCTCTGGTGGTGTCCGCCGGATCCGGCGAGCCGGGCATCGGTTCGGCGGACGCCGCGCGCTTCCTCTACGGCGCCGCGCTGGTTCTGACCCTGGTCTTCGCCCCCGGCGGACTGGTCGGCCTGATCACACGTGGGGGCGGCGGGCTTCCCGCCCTGCCGTGGCCACGCCGCCCCGCACCCGCCACGCCCTCCTCTCCCCTGACTTCCGCCGGTGCCCCCACCGGCGGCGACACCCTCAAGGAGCACACACCGTGAACCGCAGACACATCCTCAGAGCCGCCGCCGTGACCGCCTCGACGGCGCTGGTGCTGACCGGTTGCAGCACCAAGGGCGGCGACTCCGCCGGTTCCTCCGACAAGTCGGGGATCAAGACCGGCCCCGGCATCACGGACAGCGCCATCAAGGTGGGGGCCCTCACCGACATCAGCGGCCCGTTCGCCCCGCTGGGCAAGAGCGCCCTGCAGGCCGAGCAGCTCCACCTGAAGCAGGTGAACGCGGCGGGAGGCGTGTGCGGCCGCCAGATCGAGCTGCTCGTGCGCGACCACGGGTTCGACGTCCAGAAGGCAGTGGCCGCCTACGCCGAGGTGGAGCCACAGATCGCCGCGTTCGGTCAGCTGAGCGGCTCCGCGCAGACCGCGGCCCTGCTCGACAGCATCGAGAAGGACAAGCTGCAGACGATCCAGATCGGTGCCTCCGGCACGGTCCTGGGCCACCCTCATCTGCGGCTGATGGCCAGCACGTACGACATCGACATGGCCAACGGCGTCGGCTTCCTGGTGCAGGCCGCCAAGCTGGAGAAGGGCGACAAGGTCGGCCACGTCTACATCGAGGGCGAGTACGGCGGCAACGCGGCCGAGGGGGCGAGGTTCGCCGCGCGGAAGGCGGGCATCACTCTCGTCGCGCAGACCGTGAAGCCCACCGACAAGGATCTGACCGCGCAGGTGACGGCGCTGCGGGCGGCCGGCGTCAAGGCGGTCGTGTTCAGCGGTGTCCCCGCGCAGACCGCGTCGCTCGTGGGTGTCGCCGCGGCCACCGGTCTCAAGGTTCCCGTCCTCGCCAGCGCGCCCGCCTACGTGCCGCAGCTGCTGGCCACGCCGGCGAAGCCCGCCCTGGAGAAGATGCTCTACGTCGCCAGCCCGTGGCCGGCACTCAGCGGTGACGACCCGGCCACGAAGAAGCTCGCGGAGGACTACACCAAGGCCTACCCGAAGGACCCGGTCAACCAGGCGGCCCAGGCCGGAAACGCCGCCGCGAGCCTGCTCGTGGGAACGCTCAAGGCGGCCTGCGAGGCGAAGGACCTCAGCCGGGACGGCATCGGCAAGGCCCTGCGCAGCCTGACCGCCTACGCCGAGGGGTTCCACGAGCCGCAGGACTTCTCGGACCCGTCCAAGGCGTCCAGCACCAAGACGTACATCGTCCAGCCGGCCGCGGGCCTGCCGGGCGGCCTGAAGGAGGTGCGGGGCCCCATCGAGCACCCCGCCCTCGCCGAGTACCTCGCCACCCCGAGGGACTGACCTCCCCCGCGCGGCGGGGCGGCGGGGCGGCCCCGCCCGCGGGCGACCCCGGGCGCGGGGCGCGGCCGGGGCCCCGCCGGGGGTACCCGCCCCG
>NZ_JBHTST010000221.1:0-7343 GCF_042794995.1 Streptomyces sp. NPDC056503 | reverse complement strand
CACCGAGCCAGGTCGCCGCGGGCGTTCAAGACGTCAGCGTGATCCGGGTCGAGTAGCTGCTGTGCGGTGGTGTGGAGGTGTTGGTAGTGGTCGCGGGCGGCGGTGGCTTGTCCGGCTTCGCCGAGGGTGGTGCCGGCGCGGAAGAGGACAGCGTGCAGACCGCCGTCGTCGGGGTCCCGCGGGACGGTGTGGGTGGCCAGGGAAGTGGTGGCGGCTCGGTACTGCCTGCTGCCGGGCACCTCCTGCTCAGGCCAGCTCTCGAGAAGCGCGTCAGCCGCGACTGCTCCGAGCCGGTCAATCTCCCCAGAGGCGAGTGCTTCCCGGAGGGCGCGCTGGAGGAGCTGGTGGGTGCGCAGGGTGTGGTCGGTGGTGATGTCGGTCAGGTGGAGCCGGTGCAGGACCCTTAGCGCCCGTTTCACCTCCCGCCCGCTTACCGGCCTGCCCAGGGCCTCCATTCCGGCATCTCGTGTCTGCTGGAGGTGCTGCTGGAGTGCGGGTGCCGCGGTGATGCCGTCTGGGGTGTCGTTGGGGTCGAGGAGTGCCAGGACGTGGAGAAGTGGCCGGGCGAGTCCGGTGGGGGTGAGGGTGTTGGCGTAGTCGATGGACAGGGTCCAGGCCGCGGTGACGGTATGGGCCTGTTGGTCGGGCAGCCCGTCGATCCCGGGCAGCGCTTCGTCGAGTGGCACCTCGGCGAGTTCGGTGCGGTACTCGTCCAGGGTGAGGGCGTTTTCGCGGATGTAGCTGGCGGCCTGGGCGAGAGCGAGCGGAAGGTGACCGAAGTCGTCGGCCAGTTCCCGTAGCTCGGCGTCGTCCGGATCGATGCCAGTGCCGGAGAGCCGTCGGCGGAGGTATTGGACGGCTTCGTCGGGCGTGAAGAGCCCGACGCTGATGTGGCGGCGCCCCTCGGTCAGCGCGGCGTCGCGGTTGCGGGTGGTGATGAGGGTGCGTCCTGTCGGTGTGGCCGGCGGCCACAGCCCGCGGAGTACTCCGGCGGCGGGGACGTCGTCGAGGACGACGAGCCAGCGCCGGCTCGTTGTCTGGAGCCAGGTGAGGAATTCCTGGGCTGCATGGTCGGCGTCGTCACTGGTGACGACGTGCACACCGGCTTTGCTGAGTCTGTGGCAGGCTTGGGCGTAGGCGGCGGTGATGGTGGCGGTGTCGCTGGCGGTGATCCAGAGCAGCAGATCGACCGCCCCGACGGCATTGGCAGTGGAAGGGAGCACGCTGCCGGCGGGGACGGGCAGGCCGCTGGCGTGGCGGACTTGCTGGATGTGGTGGACGGCGAGCTGTGTCTTGCCGACGCCGCCGAGTCCGGTGACGACGGCCCCCGCCGCATCGCCGGAGACGGTGCCCGTGCTGGTTGTCTCGGCCTGGATGGTGGTGTCGCCTGCGGTCAATGCGGCGGTGAGCTGGTCGACGGCGTCGCGGTGCTGGTAGGCGGTGGCGAGTTCGGGGACGGTGCCGAACTGCCGCGGCCACACCACCCCGGTCGCTTCCCCGGCAGGGGCGGTGATGTCGTCGGCGGTGTGCCGGGTGCCGGGAAAGCCGTACTCGGCCAGCAGCGCGGTGAATCCTGGGTTGTCGAGGAGTCGGTGGACGGGTTCGGCGGTGAGGCGCCGCTCGCCCATGCCGGTGCCGTACTCGACGGCGACACCGACAAGGTGACTGCCGCTGAAGACGGCGGCGCCGGAGGCACCCGCCCAGGGGCGCTCCTTCTGCCGCGCGGCGGCCGGGCCAGACGCGGCAGTCGAGGACCCAGCGCCGGCCCGCGGTCGTCAGGGGAGCGAGTTCGCCTCGGAGGTTCTCGTACTGGACGGCACCACCCGCAAGGGCGGAGAACGCGGTAATCCCGATCCCGCGATAGGCCAGCGGAGCATCGCCCTGGGGCCGGCCCCACCGGACAGCCGTCGTGTGTCCTTTATCTGCGTCCTGGTCGAGAAGCAGTAACGCGACGTCGGCCACTCCGGCATTGTCGGGGCCTGCGTCCGGGCCCGGCCAGATGACCGTCGCGGAGCGCTTATGCACTCCGGTGTCGGTGCGGGGATGTCCGACCCAGACGGCCGCACCGGCCGCACGGACGCCCTCGTCGTGGACGACGTGGAGCGCGGTCAGCACCAGCCGGGGCCCGATGAGATAGCCCGACCCCGACCCACCCACCGGCTGGTCAGGCTTGATGTAGACCGTCCTCTGAGCATCCACCGTCGTTCTCCCGCTACGCCTGCGTCTCTGGGATCGTCACTGTTCAGGCGTCGCCGCCGGGCGGGGTGTCGGCTCCCGGCCGGCCGCCGGGCACATTCTGGCGGCGGATACGGGCGGGCTGTCCACCGAGGGCCTCGTCGCGGACGTTCAGCGTCAGGGTCAGTGTCTGCCGGTGCGTGACCCCGCCCCCGCCCCCGGCCTCCACACCACCCTTGGTGCCGAAGGCGCCGATCTCGACGTTGACCTTGCCGTTGCCGTCCTTGCGGAACTCGACCTCCAGACACAGCTCGGCCTGCTCGACCTCGAACCGGAACTGCTCGTCGGGGCTGGCGTCTGCGGCCTTGTACAGCTCCTCGCGGAGCTCTGCCACCGCCTCGGACAGCGTCACCTTCGCCACAGCTTCCCCTCCACCCCCGCCCGCGGATGGCGCGCTCGATCGGCCTGCCCCGCAGTTTTCCTGACGGCACCTCACCTGCGCAGGAGAAACGTGAAATCCCAGGACTGGCTTCGTTCATCTCCAGGAGGTTCTGGCACAGATCTTGGGGAGTCGTTGCGGAGCGTGACCACGTTGTTCGATTGCGAGGGGGCGGGCTCGCGTGAGACCGCGTACGCCTTGTTGTCCGACGATCGGAATTGACGCCCCATCAGGTGTCTGCCTGCCGCTGCTGCGGACGGGTGTGAGCGGTGATGGTGCTGTTCATGCAGGCCGACGCGCTGTTCTGGGACTCGCTCGTGTTCGACGGTATCGACGGCGTGGACGTCGAGGCGGTGACCGCCTTGTTAGGCACGGTCGAGGTGGTGGCGAGAGGCCGCGCCGCCGGGGCTGCATGTCCGGACTGCGGCCGCTTCTCAAACCGAGTCCACGACCGATACCAACGCAGGCTGAAGGACCTTCCGCTCGCTGAACAGGGATTCGCGATCCGTTTGACGGTCCGGCGTTTCATCTGTGGGGCGGCGGACTGTCCGCGCCGGACGTTCGCCGAGCCGTTCTCCCGGCTGGCCGCCCCGTACGCACGGTTCACGACTCGGCTCAACCGCGCCCTGGAGCGAGTGGGACTCGCGCTGGCCGGACGGGCCGGCGCCCGGCTGGCGGCCCAGCTCGGCTTCGGCGCGGGACGGATGACCTTGTTGCGCAGGGTCATGGCGCTGCCCGATCCGCAGTTCGGCACTCCGCGGGTTCTGGGCGTGGACGACTTCGCGATCCGCCGCGGCCAGACCTACTCCACCATCCTGACCAGCGTCGAAGACCACCGCGTGGTCGACGTGCTGCCAACGCGTGAAGCCGGGCCGCTGGCCGCGTGGCTGATCCTCACCCCGGCGTGGAGATCATCTGCCGGGACCGGGCCGGCGCCTACGCCGAGGGCGCCCGGCGCGGCGCCCCCGACGCCCTGCAGGTCGCCGACCGGTTCCACCTGGGGCAGGGCCTCGGCCGGGCCGTGGAGACCTGCGTCGCCGCCCACCGCGACTGCCTGCGCAACCCGACGCCCAGCGGCATGCTGCCGCAGAACACCCGACCGGCTTCCGAACGGCCGCAGAACGACGCGGAGCCCGTCGGCAGGCGGGCCGAGCGGAAGAAGGCAGCACACGCCCTGGTCCACGAGATGCTCGCCCTAGGCCACTCACGCCGGGCGATCGCCCGGCACCTGGGCTGGGGCCTGAACACCGTGCTCCGGTACGCGAACGCCGCACGCTGGCAGGACACCATCCGTGAGAACCAGCCCCGACCCAGCAGGCTGGACCCCTACAAGCCCTACCTGGAACGGCGCTTCGCCGAGGGATGCACCAGCGTCACCCGCCTCCACGGCGAGCTGATCGCCGAGCACGCCCCGGTCACCTACGGCATGGTCCGAGCGCACATCGCCACCTTGCGCAAATCTCCATCTGCCGCACCGCCACGGCCGCCGACGGTACGGCAGGTGACCGGCTGGCTCCCCCGCCACCCCACGGCCTTGAGCGAGGAGGAACGGGCTGGTCTGAAGGACGTCCTGACCCGCTGCCCCGAACTGGACACGGCTGCCGGACACGTCCGCGACTTCGGCGAGATACTCAGCGACCGCCTCGGCGCCACCCTCCCTGCCTGGATCGACGCAGTCGACGCCAGCCAGCTGCCCGGCCTCACCGGCTTCGCACTCCACCTGCACCGAGACCTCGACGCCGTGACCGCCGGCCTCACCCTGGACTGGAGCTCGGGTAGCATCGAAGGCGCCGTGAACCGCATCAAAAAGATCAAGAGGCAGCTCTATGGCCGAGCCGGCTTCTACCTGCTCCGGAAGATGATCCTGCTGCAATAGCTTGGAGGCAGCGTCTTGCTGATGCGGGTTCGGCGGGCTAGAACTTCTTGTGATCACTTTTGTGTGTGCCGCCTGCGCCCGCCCTCTGACCAGGGCTGTGCAGCTGTCCGAGACCCTGGTCAGACCAGAGTTCGACGGGCAAATTGGACCTGACGGGTATCGTCGGGCCCCGGCCACGATGCATGCGGGGCTCTATGCCCTGGAGCCCGAGCCATGGGGAGCCCCGTTCCTACCAACCGACGAACCCGTCGCGATGTTTCCCGGCGGGCCTTGTGTCGGCGATCCGGACGGAGACGGGTTCCTGACTTCCGCAGGTCCCCGACACACGATCGTCCTCCATCCCGACGACGCACCTGACCTGCTGCCCGACCTTGAAGGGGACCACACAGGCTGCTGCGGCTGGCATGGGCAGAGCGGCCTGAACCGGCTGTGCCCATGCGGCGCTGCCGTAGGAACAGAGATCAGCGAGTGTTACACCGCGTACGAACTCCACCTCGACCCAGCACAGGTCCATGCGCTGGAGACCAGCATCGTCGGAGCACCGTCAAAGTTCGGTGCGGCAGAACAGTAGGCGTAGCGCTGAGGCTCAACCTCCCACATCATCGAACGCCACGATGACTCTCCGCGACGGCTCCCCAAGATCTGTGCCAGAACCTGGTTCTCACCTACGCAGCCACAGACCGTCATGCCGCCTCGGCGAGGGCGGGCTCGCTGGTGGTGGCGACGTTAGGGAGATGCTTCAGCGCCGTACGGGCCGTCACCACCTCTGGACCGCGCCCGAATGCTGCCCTCGAAGCGCTGGTCTCCGCCGACGTCCTCCTCGACGAAGCCGTTCAACGGCGCCTCGTCGCCGCCATCAACGCGCACGTCCGCGGTGCCTGGTCCTGACCGACTACATTTCCGCCTCGCGGACGAGTTTGCCCAGGAGCTGAACAGCTCCGCTCCACGTCACCCCACCGGGCCTGCGCCGGCAGGTCCGGTGGCGTGCGAGCGGCACCGATTGTCCAATCACCGTCGTCCGCCCGCACACCCTAGAACAATGCAGGTACCCCTTTCCCGCCCTGCCCGACAGAGTTGCGCACGTGCAGCCAAGGGGCCAGCACGCCGGGCAGGGGGAAGTGCCGCGATGATACGCAGGGTCGTCCTGAGATGTATGGCAGCGTTCGCCGTCGTCGCAGTGTCGGCGGGCTGCGGCCTCTCCGCCACGGGAGATCCGGCCGCGGACACCGACGTTGTCGGCCGGACAGAGCCCGGGGGACAGGCTCGTGATCTGACGGACGCCGAACAACTGCTGATCCAGCAGGCCGAGCAGTCGCTCATCAAGCAATGCATGGAACAGGCTGGCTTCACCTATCTGGTCGGGCGCCTGCCGACGGTTGACGACCTCAAGGGCGGCGGGTACGTCCTGACCGACGTCGCCTGGGCGAAACGGCACGGCTACGGCAGCCGGCTGAGACAGAAACTGGCCGAGGCCCAGGCAGACGATCCCAACCACGCGTACGCCAGGGCGCTGCCCCGGCAGGAACGAGTTCGCTACGGCAAGGCCCTCGACGGCGAACTGTCCCGGGACATGCTGACCGCCGAGTTACCGAGCGGTGGCACGGTCAGGACACCCCGCAGGAGTTGCCTGGCCACCGCCCAGGGCCAGCTGTACGGCGACCACGAGACCTGGTTCCGGGTCTCCCAGACAGCCATGAACCTGACGTCCCTCTACGCTCCGGATCTCGTCAAGGACCGGCGTTTCGTCGACGCGGTCGCGAAGTGGTCGGCCTGCATGGGCGAGGCGGGCCATGAGCACGCCGACCCGCCCGAAGCCCGCGAGAAGCTCGCGGAGCTCACCGCCGCTCTGGGCAGCGAAGCCGCGTACGCCATCGAGGTCGAGCTGGCCGTTGCCGAAGCCACCTGTGCCACCCGCACGCCGCTGGCCCGCACCGCGCGGGCCCTTCAGACCGAGTATCGCGACACGCGGCTCCGACGGTACGGCGACGAAACCGCCGCCTACCGGCGAATGAGTCTTGACGCGCTGGGCCGGGCCGAGGACATCACCGGCGCGACGGCCTGACTTCCTCACCTCCCTATTTCCGTTTCCTCATGACAAGGAGTCATCCGCCATGCGCAAGATCTCTGCCGCTCTCGCGGTCCTGGGCCTCGCCGCTCTCGGAGCGGTGGTCCCCGCGACTACCGCGCACGCTGGCCCGAACTGCGACGCCAAGTGGAACAACCTGGCCCCCGGCTACTTTGTCGCCTACGGCGGCACCGACTGCTACGGAGACGTCCTCGGCTGGACCGAGAGCTACGACACCAACTGGGGCAACGACGTGGGCCCCTTCCAGGGCGGCGACACCAACCAGGCGACGTCGATCCTGCAGAAGGGAACCAGCTGGATGGCCGTCAAGATCTACAACGAAACCGGCGACGACTGGGGCGGCAGCTACTCCTGCCTCACGCGAGGTGTGCTCTACGCCTCCGATCTCTCCAACGACCGCTTCAGCAGCGGGGCGATCGTGAACAACGCCATCAGCTCCCACAAGTGGGTTCCGCAAGTCGAATGCTTCGGCGAGTTCGTGCAGTGACCGACCCCGCGTGCCTGCCAGTGGTGCGGATCGTCTCGCGCCACCAGCAGGCCCGTGTACGGGCGGAGCAGCCCCGGCCGCTGGCCGCAGGTAAACGATCAAGTGGCCACCTGGTCTCGTCTGCCCTGGGCTGACCAGCTGGGTCACACCTGCCTCAGTAGCCCACACCGGCTTCGATAGTCTGCGCTAGTGACCTGAGTCGGAGATTCGTCGTTAGTTGGGCATGAGTCGTCCGGGTCCGAAGATTCCGCCGTTGTCTGTCACTGATGCCCAGAGGGCG
>NZ_JBHTST010000220.1:0-7408 GCF_042794995.1 Streptomyces sp. NPDC056503 | reverse complement strand
CCCTTTTTAAACATTTTTTTTCGTGGGGGGCTGTTTTTTTTTTTTTTTCCCCCCCGCCCCCCCCCCCGCTGGTGGGGGGGGGGGGGCGGGGCCGGGGCGGGTCGGGCCCCCCGCGCCCGGTTCCTCCGCCACGACGTCACCTCGGAGGACGACTGGCAGGCGGTCGTGGCGTACGGGACCGCCGCCTTCGGGCGGGTGGACGGCCTGGTCAACAACGCGGGGATCTCCGGCGGTTCCCACGCCCTGGAGGAGCAGACGGCGGAGGCCTTCCGCCGGGTCGTCGACATCGACCTCACCGGAGTCTTCCTCGGGCTGCGGACGGTCGTCCCGGCGCTGCGGCGGGGCGGCGGCGGGTCGATCGTCAACGTCTCCTCCGCCGCCGGCCTCATGGGCCTGGCCGGCACCGCCGGATACGGCGCGGCGAAGTGGGGCGTCCGCGGCCTCACCAAGATCGCCGCGGTGGAACTCGCCGCCCACCGCATCCGGGTCAACTCCGTCCACCCCGGCATGATCCACACCCCCATGACCGCCCACCTCGGCCTCGGCACCGGCGAGGGCGGCTACCCCGCCGCCCCCATGGGAAGGGTCGGCGCACCCGAGGAGATCGCCCGCGCCGTCGTCTTCCTGCTCTCCGACGCCGCCTCGTACGTCACCGGCGCCGAACTCGCCGTCGACGGCGGCTGGACCACCGGACCCGTGCCCGGGCGCCCCACCACCGACCCCCTCCAGGAGGACCGCTGATGCCCGTCGAGCTGACCGGCAAGGTCGCGCTGATCACCGGCGCCGCGCGCGGCATGGGGGAGGCGGAGGCCCGCCTCTTCACCGCGCTCGGCGCCCGCGTCGTCCTCACGGACGTGCGGGAGACGGAGGGCGAGGAGACCGCCGCCTCGCTCGGCCCCGCCGCCCGCTTCGTCCACCACGACGTCACCGACGAGCCGTCCTGGAGCGCCGCCGTGGCCGCCGCGCTCGACGCCTTCGGCCGGCTCGACGTCCTCGTCAACAACGCCGCCGTCTACTCCACCTCCCCCATCGAGGACGAGGACCCGGCCCGCCTCGACGCCCTCCTCCGGGTCAACCTCGTCGGCCCCTTCCTCGGCATCCGCGCCGCCGCCCCGGCGCTGCGCGCGAGCGGCGGCGGGTCGATCGTGAACATCTCCTCGCAGGCCGGTCTCCAGGGCATCTGGGGCCACGGGGCCTACGGCGCCGCCAAGTGGGGACTGCGCGGACTGACGAAGACGGCCGCCCTCGAACTCGGCCCGGCCGGCATCCGCGTCAACTCCGTCCACCCGGGCGCCATCGCCACCGCCATGACCGCCCACCTCGGCACCGCCTCCCACCCCGCCGCACCGCTCGGGAGGGTGGGGGAGCCCGAGGAGGTCGCCCGGCTCGTCGCCTTCCTCGCCTCCGACGAGTCCTCGTACCTCTCCGGCGCCGAACTCGCCGTGGACGGCGGCGCGTCGGCCGGCCGGATGCCCCTCCTGACCGCGAAGGAGACGGACGCGTGAACCTGCCCGCCCCCGAGGTCCGGGCCCTCATCGACCTGGCCTCCGACCGGTTCCCCCCGCTGGGCACCACCATGACCGACATCGCGGAGGTGCGCGCCTTCTTCGCCGCCCGCCCCCGCCCCGCCGGCCCCCCGCTCCCCGTCGCCCGCGTCACCGACGCGGACGCCGACGGCGTGCCCGTCCGCGTCTACGAGCCGGGCGGCCGCGCGGACGCCCCCGTGATCCTCTTCTGCCACGGCGGCGGCTTCGTCCTCTGCGACCTCGACAGCCACGACGCCTTCTGCCGGAGCATCGCCGCCGCCACCGGCGCCACCGTCGTCTCGGCCGACTACCGGCGCGCCCCCGAGCACCCCTTCCCGGCCGCCCCCGAGGACGCCTACACCGCCCTGCTGTGGACCGCCGGGAGCCACCCGGGCCGCCGGCTCGCCGTCGCCGGGGACAGCGCGGGCGCCCACCTCGCCACCGTCGTCGCCCTGCTCGCCCGCGACCGGGGCGGCCCCCGCGTCTCCTTCCAGGCGCTCTACTACCCGATGCTCGACCCCACCCGCTCGCGCCCCTCGCACCGGGAGAACGCCCAGGGGTACTTCCTCACCGCCGACCACCTGCGCTGGTACTGGGACGCCTACCTCCCCGACCCCGCCGACCGCACCCACCCGCACGCGGCGCCGCTCGCCCACGCGGACCTCGCCGGCCTGCCGCCCGCCCATGTCGTCACCGCCGGCCTGGACCCGCTGCGGGACGAGGGGATCGCCTACGCCCGGGCGCTCGCCGCCGCCGGGGTGCCGGTGGAGACCCACCACTACCCGGGCATGTTCCACGGCTTCCTCTCCATGGCCGGCGCCCTGCCCGAGGGCGCGGGAGCCCGCGCGACCGCGTTCGCCGTGCTGCGGGCCGCGCTCGACGCCTCCTGAGCCTTCCGGGCCCGCGCCCGCGCCCCCTGTGCCCGCCCGACCGGCGGGCACAGGGGGCGCGTCCGTCTCTCCGGCGCGTCACGGCCCGATGAGGTCGAACCCCTCGTAGCCGTTCTCCGCGACCCCCGCGATGATCTCGCCGTACACCCCGAAGCCGCCGATGAACGGCATGAAGACCCTCGGCTTTCCGGGGATGTTGGCGCCGAGGTACCAGGAGTCCGCCGCCGGGAAGAGGGTGGCCGCCGCCCGGTCGCGGCACTCCGCGACCCACTTCCCGACGGCCTCGGGCCGGGCCTCGATCGCCCGGTGGCCGTGCGCGTCGAGGTGGCGCAGGCACGCGACGAGCCAGTCGACGTGCTGCTCGGCGCAGAGCACCACGTTGGCCATCACGGACGGACTGCCCGCCCCGGTCAGGCTGAACAGGTTCGGGAAGCCGTCCACCCCGAGCCCCAGGTACGTCCGGGGCCCCGCGGCCCACTCGTCCCGCAGCAGCCGTCCACCGCGCCCCCGTATCCCGATCCGGTCGAGCGCGCCGGTCATCGCGTCGAAGCCGGTCGCGAACACCAGCGCGTCCAGCTCCACCAGGGTGCCGTCGGCCAGGACGACGCCCCGGCTCTCGATCCGGTCGATCGGGTTGTCGCGCAGCCCGACGAGCCGGACGTCGGGACGGTTGAAGGTCGCGTAGTAGTCGGAGTCCGTGACGATCCGCTTGGTGCCGATCGGGTGGCCGGTGGGGACCAGCAGGTCGGCGACGGCCGGGTCCTCGACCACGGCCCGGACCTTCTCCTCCCAGAAGGCGCGCGCCGCGTCGTTGGCCGCCGGGTCCGTGAGCTGGTCGGGGAAGGTCTTGGAGTACAGCACCCCGCCCAGCCGCCAGCGCTCCTCGAACGCGGCCCGCCGCTCCTCCTCGGACACCTCGAAGGTTCCCGACGTCCGGGCCCGGTGCGGCGATCCGCCGCCGCTCAGCCGCGAGAGGCGCCGCCGTTCGGCGTACCCGGACTTCTGCGCCGCGCGGGTCCCCTCGTCCAGCGGGCGGTTGCCCGCCGGGACGCTGTAGTTGGCGCTGCGCTGGAAGACCGTCAGGTGCGCCGCCTGTTCGGCGATGAGCGGCACCGCCTGGATGCCGGAGGAACCGGTGCCGATGACGCCGACGCGCCGGCCGGTGAAGTCGACGCCCTCGTGCGGCCACGCCCCGGTGTGGTGGGTCTCCCCGGCGAACAGCTCCGCGCCCGGGATGGACGGGTGGTGGGTGGCGGAGAGGCAGCCGACCGCGAGGACGCAGAAGCGGGCCGTCACCGTCTCCCCCCGGTCCGTGCGGACCGTCCAGGTCAGCGTCGTCTCGTCCAGTTCCGCCGAGACGACCGAGGTGGCGAAGGAGTAGTCGCGGCGCAGGTCGAAGCGGTCGGCCACATGGCCGAGGTAGCGGATGATCTCCGGCTGGGCGGCGTACTTCTCGCTCCAGTCCCACTCCTGCTGGAGCTCCTCGTCGAACGAGTACGAGTAGTCCACGGACTCCACGTCGCAGCGGGCCCCCGGATAGCGGTTCCAGTACCAGACCCCGCCGACGTCGTCCCCGCGCTCGAAGCCGCGCACCCGGTAGCCGAGGCCGCGCAGCCGGTGCACCGCGTACAGGCCGGTGACACCCGCCCCGACGACGATCGCGTCGACGTCGGTGGAGGTGGTGGTGCTGTCGTTCACGTGCGTGCTCCTCATCCGCCGGCGGGGTTCTCCGCCAGCCGTCGCAGGGCGCCCTTGTCGACCTTCCCCGCCGCGTTGTGCGGGAGGGCCGGGAGCGAGTGGAAGGCGCGTGGGGCCTTGAAGTTGGCCAGGCGCTCACGGGTGTACGAGGTCAGTTCGGCGGGGTCGATCCGGGCGCCGTCCGCGGGGACGCAGTACGCGACGCCGACCTCGCCGAGCCGTCCGTCCGGCGTGCCGACGACCGCCGCGTCCAGGACGGCCGGATGGCCGCGCAGGACCTGCTCGACCTCCGCCGGGTACACGTTGAACCCGCCGACCACGAACATGTCCTTCAGCCGGTCGGTGATCCGCAGGAAGCCGCGGGCGTCGAGCACGCCGACGTCGCCGGTGCGCAGCCAGCCGTCCGCGTCCACCGCCTCGGCCGTGGCCCCGGGGTCGTCGAGGTAGCCGCGCATCACGTGGAAGCCGCGGGTCAGGATCTCGCCGGGCTCGCCGGGCGGTGCGTCGACGCGCAGCTCCGTGCCCTCCAGGGCGGTGCCGGAGGTGTGGGCGAGCGTCTCGGGCGGCTCGTGCGGCGGGCAGATCGCGACCACCCCCGTCGCCTCCGTCAGGCCGTAGGCGGTGGAGACGGACCGGGCGCCGAGGCAGGTCCTGATCTGCTCGATGAGCGCGGTGGGGATGTTCGCCGCGCCCGTGACGGCCATGCGCATCGCGCCCAGGTCGTACGCGGCGCGGGCCGGGTGGTGGATGAGCGAGGTGAAGACGGTGGGCGCCCCGGTGAGGACCGAGATCCGTTCGTCCCGCATCCGCCGCAGGACCGTGTCGGCGTCGAAGACCGGCTCGGGGACGATCGTCGCCCCGCGCAGCAGGCAGGCGAGGACGCCCGCCTTGTAGCCGAAGGTGTGGAAGAACGGGTTCACCAGGAGGTGGCGGTCGCCGCGCCGCAGGGTGACCGTGCGGGCCCAGGCGTCGTACACCCGCAGGTTCTGTCCGTGGGTGGCGGGGACGCCCTTGGGCCGGCCGGTGGTCCCGGAGGTGAAGAGGACGTCGGCGGGGTCGTCGGGGCGGACGGCGGCCGAGCGGGCCAGCCGCTCCGCCGGCGTCACCCCGCCCGCGGCCGCCAGGAACTCCTGCCAGTCCCCGGTGTGCAGGGCCACCGTCCCTTCCAGGAGCGGGAGTTCCTCGCCGGAGTCGGCGAGCAGCGCGCGGTAGTCCGTGCCCAGGAAGTCGTGCTCGGTGAAGAGCAGCCTGGTGCGGGAGCGGCGCAGGATGTCGGCGGCCTCGGCCGCCCGGTAGCGGGTGTTGACGGGGACGAGGACGGCCCCGGCGGCCACCGCGCCGAGCGCCGCCACCACCCAGTGGGCGCTGTTCGGCGCCCACACGGCGACCGCGTCGCCGGGGCGCACCCCTCGCGCGATCACCGCCCGCGCGGCTTCGTCGACGCGGTCGCGCAGCTCGCGGAAGGACCAGCGGTCCCCGCCGGAGACGAGGGCCTCCTCGTCTCCGTAGGCCTGGGCTGCCCAGTCCGCGAGCCGGGCCAGGGTTTCGGCGCCCCTCATGATCCGTCACGACCTCCTTGTGTGGATCCACGACGGAGGGGAGCCTCGCAGGCGGGGGCGGCCCGGCGCAGGAGCCGTTTCCCGCTCACCGGGAACACCGGCGCGGGCCTGCGGACGGGGAGGAACGGCGGCACGCGAAGGAGGGGCGGCGTCGGCCGCCCCTCCTCGGGTGTCGTACGGGTCGCCGGTGCCTAGTCGGTGCCGGTCTCCATGGCGGCGCGGTCGAGCGCCGTCTCCTCGCTGTCGGGGGTCTCGCCGCGCGAGGCGATGACCTCGGCGCCGCCCTCGGGCATCGAGCCGATGAGGCCGGTGGCGGCGGCCTGCGCGGCGCCGATGGCCGGGCCGCCGGTGCCGATGAGGCCGATGCCGGCGTACTGCTCCAGCTTGGCGCGGGAGTCGGCGATGTCCAGGTTCCGCATGGTCAGCTGGCCGATCCGGTCCAGCGGGCCGAAGGCGGAGTCCTCCGTGCGCTCCATGGACAGCTTGTCCGGGTGGTAGCTGAAGGCGGGGCCGGTGGTGTCGAGGATCGAGTAGTCCTCGCCGCGCCGCAGCCGCAGGGTGACCTCGCCGGTGACGGCGGCGCCGACCCAGCGCTGGAGCGACTCGCGGATCATCAGCGCCTGCGGGTCCAGCCAGCGGCCCTCGTACATGAGGCGGCCGAGCCGGCGGCCCTCGTTGTGGTACTGGGCGAGGGTGTCCTCGTTGTGGATGGCGTTGACGAGGCGCTCGTAGGCGGCGTGCAGCAGCGCCATGCCGGGGGCCTCGTAGATGCCGCGGCTCTTGGCCTCGATGATCCGGTTCTCGATCTGGTCGGACATGCCCAGGCCGTGGCGGCCGCCGATGGCGTTGGCCTCCATGACCAGGTCGACGGCGGAGGCGAACTCCTTGCCGTTGATCGTGACGGGGCGGCCCTGCTCGAAGCCGATCGTGACGTCCTCGGGGGCGATCTCGACCGACGGGTCCCAGAAGCGCACGCCCATGATCGGGTCGACCGTCTCGACGCCGGTGTCCAGGTGCTCCAGGGTCTTCGCCTCGTGGGTGGCGCCCCAGATGTTGGCGTCGGTGGAGTACGCCTTCTCGGTGGAGTCCCGGTAGGGGAGGTCGTGGGCGACGAGCCACTCCGACATCTCCTTGCGGCCGCCGAGCTCGGTGACGAAGTCGGCGTCCAGCCACGGCTTGTAGATCCGCAGGTGCGGGTTGGCCAGCAGGCCGTAGCGGTAGAACCGCTCGATGTCGTTGCCCTTGAAGGTGGAGCCGTCGCCCCAGATCTGGACGTTGTCCTCCATCATCGCCCGCACCAGGAGGGTGCCGGTGACCGCGCGGCCCAGGGGGGTGGTGTTGAAGTAGGCCCGGCCGCCGGAGCGGATGTGGAAGGCGCCGCAGGTGAGCGCGGCCAGCCCCTCCTCGACCAGCGCGGCGCGGCAGTCGACCAGACGGGCCACCTCGGCGCCGTAGGTCTTGGCGCGCCCGGGCACCGAGGCGATGTCGGGCTCGTCGTACTGGCCGATGTCGGCGGTGTACGTGCAGGGGACCGCGCCCTTGTCACGCATCCACGCGACCGCGACGGAGGTGTCGAGACCACCGGAGAAGGCGATGCCGACGCGCTCGCCGACGGGAAGGGAGGTGAGAACCTTGGACATGGCAATAGTATGCATCAATCTGCATGGCTATGCAACGCCAGGCTTCGCCGCGACCCGAGGGGCCCGGTGGACCGGCCTCCCGCGAGGCGCCGGTC
>NZ_JBHTST010000219.1:0-7417 GCF_042794995.1 Streptomyces sp. NPDC056503 | reverse complement strand
GCCCGCGCGGTGCGGGCCCGCCCCCGGCGGGGTGCGGCAGCGGCGGTCAGTCGCCGGACTCGCCCGCGTGCGGGCTGAGGACGTCCGTGCCGACCAGGACGAACAGCAGGATGCCGAGCGCGATGCGGTAGTACACGAACGGCATGAAGGACTTCGTGGTGATGAACTTCATGAACCAGGCGATCACCGCGTAGCCCACGCCGAAGGCGACGATCGTCGCGAAGATCGTCGGACCCCACGAGACGTGCCCGCCCTCGGTCGCGTCCTTCAGCTCGAAGACGCCGGAGGCGAGCACGGCGGGGATCGCCAGGAGGAACGAGTACCGGGCGGCGGACTCGCGGGTGTAGCCCATCAGCAGGCCGCCGGAGATCGTCGCGCCGGAGCGGGAGACGCCCGGGACGAGGGCCATCGCCTGGCAGAAGCCGTAGATCAGGCCGTCGCGCACGCTGAGGTCCTTGAGCGTCTTGCGCTCGCGGATCGCCCGGTGCCGGCCGCCGATCTCGTCGCGGGCGGCCAGCCGGTCGGCGATGCCGAGCACGATGCCCATCACGATGAGCGTGGTGGCGATCAGCCGCAGGTCGCGGAAGGGGCCCTCGATGTGGTCCTTGAGCGTGACGCCGAGGACGCCGATCGGGATCGAGCCGACGATCACCAGCCAGCCCATCTGGGCGTCGTGGTCGGAGCGCATCGACTTGTCCGTCAGCGAGCGGAACCACGCCGTGACGATCCTGCCGATGTCCTTGCGGAAGTAGATCAGGACGGCGGTCTCCGTGCCGATCTGCGTGATCGCCGTGAAGGCCGCGCCCGGGTCCTCCCAGCCGGCGAAGGCGGCGGTGAGCCGGAGGTGCGCGCTGGAGGAGATGGGAAGGAACTCCGTCAGCCCCTGGACGAGTCCGAGGATGAACGATTCGAACCAACTCATGGGGCTTGGGCCGTCCCGTATGTACGTGTGCGGTCAGAAGGTCGAGCGCAGCGTACCGCCCCAAGGTGACGTGTTCGTGATCAGGCCGCGTCGGCGGTCGCGGGCACGGGCGGACGGCGCAGGGAGTGCCGCTTCCGCCAGGCGACCACCGCCGCGCCGAGCCCCGACACCACGATGAAGCCCGCCGAGATCAGGAACGCCGGAGAGCCGGGCTCGCCCGCCTGGGCGCCGGCCACCACGTACGCCGCCGTGTTCGGCACCGTGCCGATCGCCGTCGCCAGCAGGAACGGCACGTATCCCATCCGGGAGACCGCCGCGCAGTAGTTGGCCGCGGCGAACGGCACGCCGGGGAAGAGCCGGATCGCCAGCATCGAGCGGAAGCCGTGCCGGCTCAGCTGCCCGTCCGCCGCCCGGAGCCACCGCCCCCTGAGCAGCGGCCGCAGCGCGTCCTGCCCCAGTACCCGGCCCAGCGTGAACGAGATGCCCGCGCCCAGCACCGTCCCCGCGACCGCCGCCGTCAGCCCCGCGGCCGAACCGAAGAGCGCCCCCGCCGCGAGGTTCAGCACCGGACGCGGCACGAACGCCGCCGTGCACACGCCGTACGCCAGGCCGAACAGCAGCACCGCGCCCGCGCCGCCCGCCTGCGGCCACCCCGTGGCCAGCAGGCGCTGTGGCTCGTACAGCACCACCAGGGCGGCGGCGGTCAGCAGGACGAGCGCGAGCAGCGAGAGGCGCGACCGGGGCGAGAGCAGGGCCCGGGAGCAGCGGACGGCGAACGGGTCCGTCGGCCGGGGCACGGGAGCGAGCATCCCGGGAGAGTAACGGAGACATCCGTATGATCGCCGTAATGTGCGCCATGCCCGACCCCGGTCACCCGCCCGACGCCGTCTCCGCGCAGCCTCCGTACGCCGTCCCCGACAGCGAGCTCGCCGACACCGTCCTGGGCCGGCTGACCACGCTCTACCCCGCCGCCGGGAACCCCTTCCGGGCGCAGGAGATGGTCGCGTACATGAAGGGCGTGGCGCCCTTCCTCGGCATCCGTTCGCCGGAGCGCCGCGCCCTCTCCCGCACCGTCCTCGACGGCACGCCCCGACCCGGCGAGGACGACTGCGCGGCCCTCGCCCTGCGCTGCTTCGCCCTCCCCGAGCGCGAGTACCACTACTTCGCCGTCGACTACCTGCGGCGCCACGTGAAGCGGTGCTCGTCCGCCTTCCTGCCCGTCGCCCGGCGGCTCGTGACGACGGTCTCCTGGTGGGACACCGTCGACCACCTCGCCGCCCACGTCGTCGGCGGACTCGTCGCCGCCGACCGGGCGCTCGGCGCCGAGATGGACCGGTGGATCGACGGGGACGACCCGTGGATCGCCCGCACCGCCCTCCTCCACCAGCTGCGCTTCAGGGAGGAGACGGACGCCGACCGCCTCTTCGCGTACTGCCTGCGGCGCGCCGCCGACACCGACTTCTTCCTCCGCAAGGCGATCGGCTGGAGCCTGCGCGAGTACGCCAAGACCGCCCCGGGCGAGGTGCGCGCCTTCGTCGCGGACAACCGCTCCCTCCTCCCCCCGCTCTCGGTGCGCGAGGCCCTCAGACACCTGTGAACGCCCCGCCGGGCGGGGGCACGTTCCGGGCGGCGGCAGAATGAGGGGGTGAACGAGCAGATTCCCGTCCTGCGCGAGGTCGACCACGGCAGCGCGCGCCTCATGCCCGACGTGGACCGGGAGCGGGCGTGGCTGCTCACGGTCGACGGGGCGCCGCAGTCCTACGTCGACCTCGACGAGCCCGAGCACCTGGAGTTCGAGTACGCCCGCCGGCTCGGGCACGTCGTCGACGTGGCCGCCGGCGAGGGGGTGCCGCTGGACGTGCTGCACCTCGGCGGGGGAGCGCTCTCGCTGCCCCGGTACGTCTCCGTCACGCGGCCCGGTTCGCGTCAGGACGTCGTCGAGGCGGACGGCGGGCTCGTCGCGCTCGTCGCCGAGCACCTGCCGCTGCCGGAGGGCTCCGGCGTCACCGTGCACACCGCCGACGCGCGGGCCTGGCTGGAGTCGGCGCCCACCGCGTCGGCCGACCTGATCGTCGGCGACGTCTTCGGCGGCTCGCGCGTCCCGGCGCACCTGACCTCGCTCACGTACGCCCGAGAGGTCCGGCGGGTCCTGCGTCCGGGCGGGACCTACGCGGCCAACCTGGCCGACGGGGCGCCGTTCGGCTTCCTCCGCGGCCAGCTCGCCACCTTCGCGGCGGTCTTCCCCGAGCTGGCCCTGGTCGCCGAGCCGGCGGTGCTGCGGGGGCGGCGGTTCGGGAACGCCGTCCTGGTCGCCTCCGACGAGGCCCTGGACGTGCCCGGTCTCACCCGACGGGCCGCCGCGGACGCCTTTCCCGCGCGGGTGGAGCACGGGGAGGCGCTGGCGCGGTTCACCGGGGACGCGGCTCCGGTCGGCGACGACGAGGCCGTGGGGTCACCCGTTCCGCCCGAGGGCGCCTTCGGCATCGGGTGACGTGCCCTGCGCGGGGACCGCGCCGAGCGTCGCGCCGGCCTCGCCCTTCGCCGCCGGGGCGCCGTGCGGACGCCGCGTCATGTTGCGCACGTCGGGGACGAGCAGGACGAGGGCGGTGACCAGGGTCATCAGGGCCACCGCGCCCCACAGCGAGGTGGTCCGGCCGAAGGCCGTCTCCGCCGGACCGGCGAGGGCGGTCGACAGGGGCAGCAGCGCGGTGGAGCCGAACCAGTCGTAGGCGGAGACCCGGGACAGCTTCTCCTCCGGGATCTCCTGGTGCATCGTCGTCATCCAGGAGACGCCGAAGATCTCCATCGCCACTCCGCTGGCGAACATCACCACCGTCAGCCACAGCGCGGGCAGCGGGACGGCGAGCGCCGCCGAGGGCAGCGCGATCGGGAAGACGCCGAGGGTGCCGACGAGGAGCATCCGGCGCGGCTTCCACCGGGTCATCAGGACGGCGCCGGCGACCGTGCCCACGCCGTATCCCGCCAGCGCGATGCCCCACGGGCGGGCGCCGCCGAGTTCGTCGCGGGCGACCAGCGGTCCGTACACCGCCTCGACCGCGCCGATGAGCGCGACCACGACCGAGAACTGGGCGACGATCGACCAGAGCCACGGGCGGCCGACGAACTCCTGCCAGCCCTCGCGCAGATCGGCGAAGAGACCGCCGCCGGGCTTGCGCTCCGGGATGCCGCTGACGTCGAGGAAGG
This sequence comes from Streptomyces sp. NPDC056503, assembly GCF_042794995.1. Lineage (NCBI taxonomy): Bacteria > Bacillati > Actinomycetota > Actinomycetes > Kitasatosporales > Streptomycetaceae > Streptomyces > Streptomyces sp. NPDC056503. The sequence continues at coordinate 3,291 of NZ_JBHTST010000219.1, read as the reverse complement.
CCCGCAGGGCGCCCGCCACGGCGAAGGCGGCGGCGTCGACGGCGAGCACCCAGCCGGGGCCGACGAAGGCGACGAGCGCGCCGCCGAGCGCGGCGCCGCCGATGCCCGCGCCGTGCATCGCCATCCGGTAGAAGGCGAAGGCGCGGCTCGCCTGTTCGCCCGTGACGCTGGACATGAGCATGCCCTCGGCCGCCGGGTTGAAGAAGGCCTGCCCGGTGCCGCAGAGCCCGGTGAGCACCATCATCTGCCAGATCTCGGCGGTGCCGGAGAGGACGAGCGCGGCGAAGACCGCCTGGGAGACGAAGTTCAGCGCGTTCGCCGCGACCATCACGCGGTGCCGGGGTATGCGGTCGGCCACCGCGCCGCCGATGAGCAGGAAGAGGACGAGCGGCAGGAAGCGGGCCATCGCGACCAGGCCCACGTCGCCCGCGTCACCGCCGGACTCGAAGACGGCCCAGGTGGTGGCGATCAGGGCGCCGTGCGCACCGAGACTCGTCACGATGGTGGCGGCGGTGAGCAGCACGTAGTTGCGCCCGGCCCATTCGGGGCGGCGGGTGCTGCGGGGGGAGGCGGAGCGATTCGTCACTCGGGGACTATCCCCGCCGCCTCCCCTTCCTGCCAAACCGAATACCGGACGTCAGGAGCTCTCGGTGAGCCGGACCGTGGAGAGGATCTTCCGCATCGTCGCGTCCGGGAGCTCGTCCTTCACGCCGTCGGCCGCGTAGAGCACGAAGGTCGAGAAGTCGTTCTCGGCGTTGACGAAGGTGAAGGCCATCGACTTGCCGTCGGTCTCGCACTTGTTGCGCTTCTTCACGCCCGGGGCGGTGGCGGTGGCCAGGCTCCCCTTGAGGCCGGACGCCGTGGTGTACGGGGCGGCCGCGGTGATCTTGATCGTCTTCTCCGGCATGTGCTGGGCGAAAGCGGCCCACACCCACATGCCGGCCTGGCCGCGCGCGGCGGAGGCGGTGTCCTTGGCGCCCTGGTTGCCCTTGGTGCCGGCGCCGGCCAGCCCCGAGTACTCGGGGCTGCCGCTCTTGTCGGAGTCGACGGCGCACCACTTGCTCTTGAGGTCGGCGGGCCCGGACATGATGACCAGGGGGCTGCCGTCGCCCTTCGCGGCGTCCTCGAAGCCCACGCTCATCGTGGGCTTGCCGACCTCCCACTCCGGCGGGACGTCGAAGAGGGTGCCGTACGACGGGTTGTGGACGACCTTCCAGCCGGGGATCGTCGGCTGGTACTCCTCGCTGTCGCGTGGGTTGTCGAGCTCGGTGGTCGGGGCCTCCGACGGCTCGGCCGACCCGGTCGGGGCGGCGGAGGTGGGGGCCGAGGAGCTCGTGGCCGGCTTGTCGGCGACGTCCTTCTCGCCGTCGTCCTTGTTCAGGACCAGGAACCCGGTCACGCCGCCCGCGACGACCACGGCCGTGGCGGCCACGACCGCGATGAGCGTGGTCCGCTTCCGGCCGCCGCCGCCCGGGCCCTGCGGCGGGACGGGGCCGGGCACCTGGTGCTGCGGCACGGTCGGCTGCTGGTACGGGTTGGGCTGCGCGTACCCCTGCTGCGGGTACTGCGGGTAGCCGCCCTGCGGGGGGAATCCCGGCTGCGTCGGCTGCTGGTACGGGTTCGGCTGCTGGTACCCCGGCTGCTGGTACGGGTTCTGGTTCTGGTCCTGCGGGTTCTGCTCGCCCCCGGGCGGCTGCTGTCCTGGCCACATGGGCCGTAACGATAGAGGGGCGGCGCCGACCCGGCCATGCCCGGTCCCGCCGGGCGGGGTGGGCGTCCGGCCGGGGAAGGCATGGCCAAGACTTCTACTCGCGGGTAACATCAGGCCCCATGAGCGCAGACCAGAAGTCCGTCGGCGAGATGCTCGCCGCCACGGTCCCCATGGCCGGAACCCTCAACCTGGAGTTCCTGGAGACCACCGCCGAGCGCGCCGTCGTGCGCCTGCCCGACCAGCCCGCCTACCACAACCACGTGGGCGGCCCGCACGCCGGCGCCATGTTCACCCTCGCCGAGTCCGCCAGCGGCGCCATCGTCCTCGCCGCCTTCGGCGACCAGCTGGGCCGCGCCGTGCCGCTCGCCGTCAACGCCGAGATCGCGTACAAGAAGCTCGCCATGGGCGTCGTCACCGCGACCGCCACCCTCGGCCGCCCCGTCGCCGACGTCGTCGCCGAACTCGACGCCGGAGAGCGCCCCGAGTTCCCGGTCCGCATCGACATCACCCGAGAGGACGGCGCCGTCACCGGCGAGATGACCGTCCTGTGGACCCTGAGGCCCAACGACCTCGGCAAGTGAGCCGCCCGCCGGGCACGCGCGCGTGCCCGGCCGGTACGGACCTCCCGCCCCCGCACCCTCCCCTCGGGTGCGGGGGCGGTCGCGTCCCGGGGCGGCGGCCTCGTCCTCGCCACGGGGCGGTGGGACCTGCGGGTCGGCGGGTCGGCCGCGGACCCCGGGGCTCCGGGCAGCGGTGGAGGTCCGTGAGGGCCGACCGGGTAGGCTGCCCCGGCGCGCCCGACGCGGGGCGCGCCACCGCAGCGGCCCGCGACCGGGGCCGTGTCGGCTCTACGGGAGGAACCCGCGTTGCACGTCCAGGAGTGGCTGGAGACGATCCCGGCCGTCGCCATCTACGCGCTGGTGGGGGTGGTGATCGGACTGGAGAGCCTGGGCATCCCGCTCCCCGGCGAGATCGTCCTCGTCAGCTCGGCCCTGCTCGCCTCGCAGCACGGCGACATCAACCCGTACGTCCTCGGTGGCTGCGCCACCGCCGGCGCGATCATCGGCGACTCGATCGGGTACGCGATCGGCCGGAAGGGCGGCCGTCCGCTGCTCGCCTGGCTCGGCGCCAGGTTCCCCAAGCACTTCAGCGAGGCGAACATCGCGCTCGCCGAACGCTCCTTCCAGAAGTGGGGCATGTGGGCGGTCTTCTTCGGCCGCTTCATCGCCCTCCTGCGGATCTTCGCCGGCCCGCTCGCGGGCGTCCTGAAGATGCCGTACTGGAAGTTCCTCATCGCCAACGTCTTCGGCGGCATCCTGTGGGCGGGCGGCACCACCGCCGTCATCTACTCGGTCGGCGTCGTCGCCGAGGCGTGGCTGAAGCGCTTCTCCTGGCTGGGTCTGGTGCTCGCCGTCCTCATCGGCGTCACCTCGATGCTCGTCATCAAGAACCGCGCCAAGAAGGCGGCCGCCGAAGCGCGGCAGGAGCAGCGGCCGGAGGCCGTGCCGGAGCCGATCGCGGCGGACTGACCGCGGAGCGTCCGTACGCGACGGAGGGCGGCACCCGGGAGATCTCCCGGG
>NZ_JBHTST010000218.1:0-7471 GCF_042794995.1 Streptomyces sp. NPDC056503 | reverse complement strand
GTCGGGGGCGCCCTCTCGGCGTACTACGGCGGGGTGGGGCTCAGTGGCCGGAGGACTGGCCGGCGTCGCTGCCCTCGGTGCCGTGCTCGCCGGCCTCGGCCTCGGCCGTGGCGGTGGGGCTGGCGGACGGCGGGAGCGGGATCTCGGACGGGCCGAAGTCCTTGAAGTAGCTCGTCGAGGGGACGACGAAGGCGTCCAGGGCGACGTCGCCGGTCTCGCTGAGCTTGAAGACGACCTTCTGCGCGTCGCCGTTCTTCGCGGCCTCGTGGCCGTTCTCGATGGTGGCGGTGGCGTTGCCCTCGCCGCCGATGACGACGGAGCCGCCGGCGGGGACCACGACCGGGCCGGAGCCCTTCGCGGGCTTCAGGGCGACCGCCGCGTTGCTGCCGGGCAGGCTGATCGACTCCAGCGTCTGCGCGTCGCGGCCGTTGTTGAAGAGGGTGGCCGAGACGACGGCCGGGCCCTTGGCCCCGGGCGTGGGCTGGGTGATGACGAGCGCGTTCTGGATCTTGACGTCGTCCACCGTGACGGCGGCGTTGTCCGGCCGGACGCCGAGCGTCTGGGCGTCGTTGCCCGCCCCGCATGCGGAGAGCGCGGCGATCGAGAACACGATGGCGGTGGCGGCGAGAGCGCCGCGTCGAAGGCTGCGGCTCACGGCGGCGGCAACTCCTAGGACGTACGGACGGAAAGGGCTAAGGACCAGCTAAAGGTGCGTCAGCGCGCTTAGGTTACCGAGCCTGACTCTCCGTCCCGCACCCGACCCGCCCCTTAGCGTCCGGCGCCCCCGCGCCCGGCGGTGTGGGAGACGCCCGCGCGCGGTCCGCGCGTGGCCGGAACACATCCCATTGGCCGGGCGTTCACATAACCGACGTGATCAATTCCGGCGGTGGCGTCGCATTCCGCATGCCTTCCCTTACGGAAAAGCACGACCGGGTCGCCCGCTGATCAATTCCGGATTCTCGGCGTGATCCATCCGTACGGGTGGTCGATCCTCGAACGGAGTACGTGAAGCACCCCACTCCGGGCCGGACGAATCGGGACATACAGCCCTCCTTGGTAGGTCCCGGATGTGCGTGACGTGCGCGTTTCTCTCCGTCGATGCAGCCGCTCCGACCTGCGAATACCGCCTTCCGGAAGCCCTCCGCAGCACGCGGGCGACGCACTTGTCAAGCCCCGAGATATGCCCTGACCTGCGGAAACGCCATTCAGAAGAAGCCGTTTCCGTGTTACCCTGGATAGCCACGGAAGGGGTACCTGTCACATGACGTTCAAGGTTGGCGACACCGTGGTCTATCCCCATCACGGGGCCGCGCTGATCGAGGCCATTGAAACTCGCCAGATCAAGGGTGTGGACAAGACCTACTTGGTGCTCAAGGTCGCGCAGGGCGACCTGACGGTTCGCGTGCCGGCGGACAACGCGGAGTTCGTAGGCGTGCGCGACGTTGTCGGGCAGGACGGGCTGGACCGGGTCTTCGAGGTGCTGCGCGCGCCGTACGCCGAGGAGCCGACGAACTGGTCCCGCCGCTACAAGGCGAACCTCGAGAAGCTCGCCTCCGGCGATGTCATCAAGGTCGCCGAAGTAGTCCGCGACCTCTGGCGCCGGGAGCGCGAGCGCGGTCTCTCCGCAGGTGAGAAGCGCATGCTCGCGAAGGCTCGGCAGATCCTGGTGAGCGAGCTCGCGCTCGCCGAGAACACCAACGAGGACAAGGCCGAGGCCCTCCTCGACGAGGTGCTCGCGTCCTGATCCATGGCTCACGCCATGCCGGGAAGCGATACCCAGCAGCAATGCCGCGGTGCCCGCTGACGCGCTGTGAATCCCACGATTCCACAGTGCCGTCGCCGGGCACTGCGGCATGTTCGTCTCTCTTTCCCTCCCCGAGCTCCACGGCTCCAGCACGGCGACGCCTCGACCGTCGTCACGGAAAGGGCCCGGTCGAGGCGTCGTCTCACAGCCTGCTGACGCCATACCCACGTCGCCCGCGGAAACAAACCTGCCGGAGTGCAACCGATGTCTGACGAAGCGCGTCCTCCTCGTACCGCCGTGGTGATCCCGGCCGCTGGGCGGGGCGTACGCCTCGGCCCGGGCGCCCCCAAAGCGCTGCGCGCGCTGAACGGCACCCCCATGCTCGTCCACGCCGTCCGCGCGATGGCCGCCTCCCGCGCGGTCCGGCTCGTCGTCGTGGTCGCCCCCGCCGACGGCGTCACCGAGGTCAAGCGCCTCCTCGACGACCACGCCCTCCCCGAGCGGACCGACTACCTCGTCGTCGCCGGCGGCGACACCCGCCAGGAGTCCGTCCACCTCGGCCTCAAGGCGGTCCCCGAGGACGTCACCACCGTCCTCGTCCACGACGCCGCCCGCCCCCTCGTCCCCGTCGACACCGTCGACGCCGTCATCGAGGCCGTCCGCGACGGTGCCGTCGCCGTCGTCCCCGCGCTGCCCGTCGCCGACACCGTCAAGGAGGTCGAGCCGGCCGCGGAGCCCGGCGCCCCCGAGCAGGTCGTCGCCACCCCGGTCCGCGCCCGTCTCCGCGCCGTCCAGACCCCCCAGGGCTTCGACCGCGCCACCCTCGTCGACGCCCACGCCACCGTCGCCCTCGCCGGCGAGGGCGCCACCGACGACGCCGGGATGGTCGAGAAGCTCGGCGCCCCCGTCGTCGTCGTCCCCGGCCACGAGGAGGCCTTCAAGGTGACCCGTCCCCTCGACCTCGTCCTCGCCGAGGCCGTACTCGCCCGCAGGAGGGCCAACGATGGCTTCTGACCCGCCCCTCGTCCCCCGCACCGGCATCGGCACCGACGTCCACGCCTTCGAGGAGGGCCGCGAGCTCTGGTGCGCCGGCCTCCTCTGGGAGGACGAGCAGTACGGCCTCGCCGGCCACTCCGACGGCGACGTCGCCGCCCACGCCGCCTGCGACGCCCTCTTCTCCGCGGCCGGCATCGGCGACCTCGGCGCCCACTTCGGCACCTCCCGCCCCGAGTGGGCCGGCGCCTCCGGCACCACCCTGCTCGCCGAGGCCGCCCGGATCGTCCGCGCCGAGGGGTACGAGATCGGCAACATCGCCGTCCAGGTCGTCGGCGTCCGCCCCAAGATCGGCAAGCGCCGGGACGAGGCGCAGAAGGCGCTGAGCGAGGCGGCCGGCGCCCCCGTCTCCGTCTCCGGCACCACCACCGACGGCCTCGGCCTCACCGGCCGCGCCGAGGGCCTGGCCGCCCTGGCGACGGCCCTGGTGTATCCCGTGACGCGGTAGGGACATGGGAAAAACGTGCCCCGCGACCGGGAATCGGTCGCGGGGCACCACCGCACGCCCACTACCCTGGACCCGTGACTATTCGCCTGTACGACACCAGCGCCCGGCAGATCCGTGACTTCACCCCGCTCATGCCGGGCTGCGTCTCGATCTACCTCTGTGGCGCCACCGTGCAGGCGGCCCCGCACATCGGGCACATCCGGTCGGGGCTGAACTTCGACATCATGCGCCGCTGGTTCGCCTACCGCGGCTACGACGTCACCTTCGTCCGCAACGTCACCGACATCGACGACAAGATCATCGCCAAGGGCCGGGACCAGAACCGCCCCTGGTGGTCGATCGGCTACGAGAACGAGCGCGCGTTCAACGCCGGCTACGACGCCCTGGGCTGCCTGCCGCCCACGTACGAGCCCCGCGCCACCGGCCACGTGCCCGAGATGGTCGAGATGATGCGCGGTCTCATCGAGCGCGGTCACGCCTACGAGGCCGACGGCAGCGTCTACTTCGACGTGCGCTCCTTCCCCGGCTACCTGGAGCTCTCCAACCAGGACCTGGACGACCTCCGCCAGCCCGACGAGGGCGTCTCCGGCAAGCGCGACCCCCGCGACTTCGCCATGTGGAAGGCGACCAAGCCCGGCGAGCCCGACTGGGAGACCCCGTGGGGCCGCGGCCGTCCCGGCTGGCACCTGGAGTGCTCGGCCATGGCCCACAAGTACCTCGGCTCCGTCTTCGACATCCACGGCGGCGGCCTCGACCTGATCTTCCCGCACCACGAGAACGAGATCGCCCAGGCCAAGGCCTTCGGCGACGAGTTCGCCCGCTACTGGGTGCACAACGCCTGGGTCACCATGAGCGGCGAGAAGATGTCGAAGTCGCTCGGCAACTCGGTCCTCGTGAGCGAGATGGTGAAGAACTGGCGCCCCATCGTCCTCCGCTACTACCTGGGCACCCCGCACTACCGCTCGATGATCGAGTACAGCGAGGAGTCCCTGCGCGAGGCCGAGGCCGCCTTCGGCCGCATCGAGGGCTTCGTCCAGCGCGCCACCGAGAAGGCCGGCCGGACCGTCCCGCCCGCCGCCGAGGTGCCGCCGGCCTTCGCCGAGGCCATGGACGACGACCTGGGCGTCCCGCACGCGCTGGCGATCATCCACACCACCGTCCGCCAGGGCAACAGCGCCCTCGGTGCCGACGACAAGGACGAGGCCATCGCCCGCCTCGCCGAGGTCCGCGCCATGCTCGGCGTCCTCGGCCTGGACCCGCTCGACCCCCAGTGGGCCGACGAGTCCGGCGGCGGCGAGGAGCTCCACGGCGTCGTCGACACCCTGGTCCGGCTCGTGCTCCAGCAGCGCGAGGCCGCCCGCGAGCGCAAGGACTGGGGTACGGCGGACGCGATCCGCGACCAGCTCACCCAGTCCGGCCTGGTGATCGAGGACAGCCCCGACGGTCCCCGCTGGACCATCGCCAACCGATAGAACACCCCGATGATGTGCCGCCCGGAGCCCCGGGCGGCACACTTCACTTACAGACTTCCGCACGTACGCCAGAGGAACAGGTAGCAGTCATGGCCGGGAACAGCCAGCGCAGGGGACGTCGCACGTCCAACAAGAAGGGCGCGACGATCGGCAGCGGTGGCAAGCGACGCCGCGGCCTCGAGGGCAAGGGGCCGACGCCCAAGGCGGAGGACCGCAAGGGCCACAAGGCGTTCCGCGTCTCCAACGCGATGGCCCGGAACGCGGCCAAGCGCAAGCCCGTCGCCCGCCGCGGCGGCAAGGGCCAGTCCGAGATGGTCGTCGGCCGCAACCCGGTCTTCGAGGCGCTCCGCGACGGCGTGCCCGCCACCACCCTGTACGTCCAGCAGTTCATCGACAACGACGAGCGCGTGCGCGAGGCCCTCAACCTCGCCACCGGCCGCGGCAACATCAACATCATGGAGGCGCCGCGCCCCGAGCTGGACCGGATGACCAACGGCCTCAACCACCAGGGCCTCGTCCTCCAGGTCCCGCCGTACGAGTACGCGCACCCCGAGGACCTCGCCGCGGCCGCCTACGACGAGAACGAGGACCCGCTGATCGTCGCCCTCGACGGCGTCACCGACCCGCGCAACCTCGGCGCCGTCGTCCGCTCCGTCTCCGCCTTCGGCGGCCACGGCGTGGTCGTCCCCGAGCGGCGTGCCGCCGGCATGACCGCCGGTGCCTGGAAGACCTCGGCCGGCACCGCCGCCCGTACCCCGGTCGCCCGCGCCACCAACCTCACCCGCTGTCTCCAGGAGTACCAGAAGGCCGGTCTCACGGTCGTCGGTCTCTCCGCCGACGGCGACACCGAGGTCCACGAGCTGGAGGCCCTCGAAGGCCCCGTCGTCATCGTGGTCGGCTCCGAGGGCAAGGGCCTCTCCCGGCTGGTCGGGGAGAACTGCGACTTCCTCGTCCGGATCCCGATGCCCGGCGGTGCCGAGTCCCTCAACGCCGGTGTCGCCGCCGGTGTCGTGCTGTACGAGGCGGCCCGCCGCCGCATGGCCTGACCCGTACGGGTTAAGCGCCCCGGCCGTGATCTTGACGGGCCTCGGACATTCAGAGCCCGTCAAGGCAGTGTCCTAACCCCGCGTCACTCGGTTAGATGAGTGTGGACACCAGAACGCCCCGGCCGGGGTTCGACGATCAGCCGGCGTTGAGCATGGTCAAGGTGGATTCCGATCCCGCCCAGGTGATCGTGAACCACGCCAGCTTCCGGGTGCGGCTCGCGCCGGCCCAGCAGCCGAAGTTCGCCGCGAACCCGCGCGTGGCCGGCCTCTCCGGCGCCGGCGGCGCGGGAGCCCCGCGTCGCCGACCCGTCGTATGGACCGGGAAGGCGGCGCCGGGCGCCACCGGGCTCCTCCAGGCCGTGCGCGAGGCCGAGGCGGCCCCCGGCGCCGCGGTCTCCACGCTGGAGCCGACCACCCAGACCATCCCGCGCATCGACGACACGATGCCCACCCCCGTCGTGCCCGCCGAGGCCGCCGTCCCCCTGCTGCCGCCCATGCGGCGCGCCGAGGGCGCCTACGACGACGTGTACGAGCCGCGGCTTGAGCCGGAGGCGTACGAGGAGCCCCGGGCACCGCACCGGCAGGGCACCGACCCGGTCCGCCACGCCTACTACCCGGGCCGCCGGATGAACCTCGGCGTGGTGCTCCTCCCGCTCCGCGTCTTCCTCGGCTTCATCTCGATCTACGCCGGCATGGGCAAGCTCTGCGACCCCGTCTACTTCGACGGCGGCGAGCGCGGCTCCATGGTCAAGTGGCTCACCCAGCTGCACCCCTGGCCGCTCGCCGAGCCGCTGCGGGACTTCGCGCTCCAGCACCCGGTCGGCGCCGGACTCACCGTCGCCTTCCTCCAGGTCGTCGTCGGCGTCCTCACCGTCCTCGGCCTCTGGCAGCGGGTCGCCGCCGTCGTCGGCGCCCTGCTGTCGGCCGCGCTCATCCTCACCGTCAGCTGGCGGACCGTCCCCGTCTACGACGCGCCCGACATCATCTACCTGGCCGCCTGGTCGCCGCTGATCATCGCCGGCGCCCCCGTCTACTCCCTCGACGCCCGCATCGCCGGCGAGGCCTGGCGGACCCTCGGGCCGCGCGCCGAACTGTGGCAGCTGCGCCGCCGGGTGGTGCGCCGTTCGACCCTCTTCGCCTCCGTCGCCGTCGGTCTCACCCTGCTGGTCGGCTCGGTCCTCGGCGGTGCCGTCCGCTCCACCGAGATGGTGACCGTGCCGGGCCCGAACGACGACCCGATCAACCACCTGCCGGGCCAGCCGCTTCCCACCGAGCCCGAGAAGAGCCGCACCCCCTCGCAGTCGCCGCGCGGCGAGCGCCCCGAGCCGTCCACGTCGACGAGCACCGAGGCCCGCGAGGAGCGGGAGGCTACCCAGGAGGCGACCCGGCCGACGGAGACCGGCTCCGGCTCGTCCTCCCCGACGCAGGAGCGGCGGCCGACCGCCACGGACGGCACCGGCGGCACGAGCAGCCGGACGCCGACCGAGTCGAAGCCGGCGCCGCCGCCGGCCACCAGCGACAGCCCGAGCGGCACCTCCGGCGGTTCCTCCTCCTCCGGTGGTTCCTCGACCGGCACGCCCAGTCAGGAGACGCCCACGGAGGAGGCGACCACGGGCGGCGGCGACGCCCCGAAGAACCCGATCGGCGGCCTGCTGGGCTGAGCCCGGAGCCGTACGCGCACGAGAGAGGCGGCCACCGTCCCCGGGGA
>NZ_JBHTST010000217.1:0-7655 GCF_042794995.1 Streptomyces sp. NPDC056503 | reverse complement strand
CGCTTGACGCCTGGCGCCCGGTGTCAGGCGTCAGGCGTCAGGCGCCCGGTGTCAGGCGTCCTGGACGCGTCGGAAGGGCTGCTCGGCCTCCAGGGCGAACGCGGCTTCCAGGAGGGTGCGTTCGCTGCCGGGGCGGCCGGAGAGGAGGACGCCGATCGGCAGACCGTCGGCGGTCGTGCGGGCGCTGGGCAGCGAGATCGACGGGGTGCCCACCACGTTGTCGACCGGGGTGTAGGCCACGTACGCGAGGATCCGCTCGACCAGGACGGAGTACGGGACCGTGGGGCTGAGGTGCCCGATCGGGGGCGTGGTGTGGGCGAGGACCGGGGTGAGGACGAGGTCGAGGCCGCGCAGGGCCGCCGCGTACGCCTCCTTGGTGCGCCGCAGCCGGCGCACCACGCCCGGGGTGTCCCGCCACCGCTTCACGTACTCCTCGCGCAGCCCTCGGCTCAGCCCGTCCATGCGGTGCCGGTCGAAGTCGGGGCCGAAGGTGCGGCCGGTGGCGCCGAGGAGGAAGGAGAGCATGCCCCAGTAGGTGAGGAAGTCCCCGGTGAAGCGGGGGTCCAGGTCCATGGTGACGGGTTCGACGGTGTGGCCGAGGCCCCGGAGGGTGTCGGCGGTTCCGGTGACGGCGGCGCGGGTGTCGTCGTCGCAGCGGACGCCGTTGGGCGAGTCGAGCAGGAAGCCGATGCGCAGCCGCCGCCCCGACGGGCCCTCGACCAGGCCGACGGGCGGAAGCCCGGGGTTGCGCCGGTACCGCTCGGCTGCGGCGAGGAACGCGGCGGAGTCGCGGACGGTCCGGGTGACGACGCCGTCGGCGACGAGGTCGACGGGCAGGTGCCGGCTCTGGTCGTTGCCGACGACCCGGCCGCGGGTGGGCTTGAGGCCGACGAGCCCGCAGCAGGCGGCGGGGATCCGGATGGAACCGCCGCCGTCGTTGGCGTGGGCCAGCGGTACGGCCCCGGCGGCGACGAGCGCGGCGGCGCCGCCGGAGGAGCCGCCCGCCGAGCGACCGGTGTGCCAGGGGTTGCGGACCGGCTCGGCGGTCTCGTACTCGGTGGCCGGGCTGAAGCCGAACTCGGGCAGCCGGGTCTTGCCGAGGACGGTGACGCCGGTGCTGAGGAGCTGCCGGACGAAGGGCGCGTGCCGGCGGGCCGGCCGGGGTGTGAAGGCGGCGCTGCCGTGCCCGGTCGGCAGCCCGGCGAAGTCGGTGTTGTCCTTGACGAGGGTGGGGACTCCGGCGAAGGCCCCGCCGTTCCCGCCGCCGATGGCGGGCGGGTCGAGCGGGGTCTGCACCGCGTGGAGCTCCGCGACCGCCCGGAGACGGGCGGCCGCGTCCCTGGCGACCTCGGCGGGACTCACCTCGCGCCGCCGGATCGCCGCCGCGAGCCCGACCGCGTCGTGCTCCCCGAGGGCGTCGTCCCCGAAGGCGTGCACCGTGTTCCGCTTCTCGTCGCTCACCGCTGCCTCAGCCCCCGGGGTGGTCGTGGTCGCCTGTCGCCCCCATCATGGCGTACCCGCGGGTAACACGCGAGGGTCCGGTACGCCGCGCGGGCGCCCGGTCTCCGCCTGCCCGGTGGCGCCCTCGGCGCACCGGGCGCGTCGGCGTCCGCCCCGGGCGGCCCTTACTCTGGGTGATGCGGCCGCCGCTGCCCGCCGCTGTCCGCCGCTGCCCGTCAAGGATGTGCAATCGTTTGCGGAATGTGCGGGCCGTCACGCGCCGACGCGTCAGGCAGGGGCCGGTCGCCGTGGCGTCCGGCCACGGAAGGAGAAGATCGACGATGCAGCACCAGCCCGTGACGATGAGCGATGTGGCCCGTGCGGCAGGAGTGTCGGTGACGACCGTCTCCTACGTACTGAGCGGCAAGCGCCCGGTGGCTCCCGCCAAGAGGGAAGCGGTACAGGCGGCCATCGCCGAGCTGGGGTTCCGGCTGAACACCGTGGCGCAGAGCCTGCGCACGGGGCGTTCCAGCACCGTGGCGCTGATCATCCCGGACATCGCCAACCCGTTCTACGCCCAGCTGGCCCGTGGGCTGCAGGACAGCTTGCGTCCGGGGCGGTACCACGTCGTCGTCTGCAATACGAACGCGGAGCGCGCGGAGGAGCTCTACTGTCTCGACGACGTGGTCAGGCGGTGCCTCGACGGAGTGGTGATCACCCCCTCGTGGCTGACCCCGGAGGACTTCGGCGCCGTACGGGCAGCGGGCATTCCGGTCGTGGTCAGCGCCGACAGCGAGTGGAGGGACCTGGACCAGGTGCGCGCCGACTCCCACGACGCCGTCGACGAGGCGGTGGGCCGTCTCGCCCGCCAGGGCCACGAGCGACTGGGCATGGTGGTCGGGCCGGCGGGTACGCCGGGCGGCGACCCCCGCCTCGAACTCTTCCGCGCCGCCACCCGGCGTCACGGGCTGGATCTTCCGGCCGGTCTGGTCGTGCGCGGGAAGCACACCCGCGAGGCCGGAGCCGAGGGCCTGCGCCGCCTGATGGGCCGCAAGAAGCCGCCGACCGCGGTCGCCTTCGTCAACGACCGCACCGCCATCGGGGCCCTGGAGGCCGCGGAGGAGATGGGCCTCGCGGTCCCGTCCGACGTGGCGCTGGTCGGCCATGACGACATCGAGCTCGCCTCCCTGGTGCGCCCCCGGCTCTCCACGATCCGCTATCCCGCCTACGAGGTGGGCTCGACCTGCGGACGCCTGCTCCTGGAACGCCTGGAAGGCCGCGTCAGCCCGTCGCGGGTCGCCCTGCGCACGCGGTTCGTGCCGCGCGAGTCCGCCTGACCCTCTCCGGGACCGCACTCCCCGCACCCCCGCACTCGCCCGCACTCCCGCACTCGCCCGCACTCGCCCGCACTCGCCCGTACTCGCCCGTACTCGCCCGTCGGGCTTGACAGCCTGCGGCGCTCCCGACATATCTTGGCGCAATCGATTGCGCAATCGATTGCGCAAGACGACGGGCCAGCCCTCCGGCGGCCTCCCGCACCAGATCCGAGAAGGAACCCATGACACAGGACCGGTCAGGCGACACCCCCGAGGCGGCACGCATGGCACTGCCCGCACCCCGGACACCCTCCCCTCATGACGCACCGGCCCTGAACTGGGGGGTGATAGCCCCGGGCTGGATCGCGGCCCACTTCGTCGAAGCGCTGCAGAAGCACACCGGGCAGAAGGTGGTGGCGGTCGGCTCGCGTGACGCCGGGCGCGCCCGCGCGTTCGCCGACCGGTTCGGCATCCCGGCGGCCTACGGCAGTTACGCCGAACTCGTCGCGGACGACGCGGTGGACATCGTCTACGTCGCGTCGCCCCACTCGGGCCATTTCGAGCAGGCCCTCCAGGCGATCGAGGCCGGCCGGCACGTCCTCGTGGAGAAGGCGTTCACCCGCAACGCCCGCGAGGCCGAGCGGCTCGTCGAAGCCGCCCGGGAGCGGGGGGTGTTCCTCATGGAGGCGATGTGGACGCGCTTCCTGCCCCACATCGACGTGGTCCGCCAGGTGCTCGACGCCGGTCTGCTCGGCGAGGTGCACACCGTCATCGCCGACCACGGCCAGCCGATGACCCCCGAGGTGCAGCACCGCCACTTCGCCCCCGAACTGGCGGGCGGAGCACTCCTGGACCTCGGCGTCTACCCGGTCTCCTTCGCCTCGATGGTGCTGGGGCCGTTCGCCTCGGTCACGGCGGTGGGCACGAAGACGTCCACCGGCGTCGACGGCCAGGCGTCGATCCTCGTCACCGCCGAGTCCGGAGCCCACGCGATCCTGAACACGACCCTCTTCGGCCGCACTCCGACCACGGCCTCGATCGCCGGAACGCACGGTCGCCTGGAGATCGACGGGTCCTTCTACGGACCCGCCACGGTCCGGCTCATCGGCCGCGACAACGCGCTGATCGACACCTTCGTCCCTCCGCTGCTCGACGGCGGGCTCTGCTACGAGGCCGCCGAAGCCGCCCGCTGCGTCGGCGCCGGGCGGCTGGAGTCCGACCTGATGCCGCTCGCCGAGACGCTGAGCGTCATGCACGTCCTGGACGGCATCCGCCGCGACATCGACGTGGCTTTCCCCGGAGAGTGACCCACCCCCTGAAGGGAGGCCGACCCGCGCCGGTTCCGGTCGTCACCGGCGCGGGATCAGGGCAGCGGGCGTACGCGGGCCGCGACCGGTCCGCCCGCCTCCAGGGTGATCGGGGCGTGGGCGTGGTCGCCCCGGGCGAGGTCCGGGCAGTCGATGCGGGCACCGGCGATCAGGTCCGCTCCGGGACGTCGGTCCGCGACGTCCCGGACCGTACGGTGTCCGGTGCCCGCTGATCGACTAACGGCCCTGGAGCCGCTTGACGTTGTCGCCGAAGGTCCAGTTCCTGGAGCCGTCCCAGTTCATCGACCAGGTCATCAGGCCCTTGAGCTTGCCTCCGTAGTGGTTCCACGCCTGGGCGACGAGAGAGGGGGCCATGTACCCGCCGCCCGCGCCGGGCTGGGCGGGCAGGCCCGGGACCTGCTTGTCGTAGGGGACGCGGATGGTGGTGCCCTGGATGACGAGGCCGCGGTCGAGGCAGTCGGTCTGGGCGGTGAAGCCGGCGACGGTTCCGGCGGAGTAGGAGTCGCCGGAACAGCCGTACATGCTGCCGTTGTAGTACTGCATGTTCAGCCACCACAGGCGGCCGTTGTCGGCGTACTTCTTGACGATCGGCAGGTACGCGCCCCAGATCGAGCCGTACGCGACGCTGCCACCGGTGACGTACGCCGTCTCGGGCGCCATCGTCAGGCCGAAGCCGGCGGGCATGCGGGCGAGGACGCCGTCGATGATGCGGACCAGGTTGGCCTGGGAGGCGGAGAGGGTGGTGATGCTGCCGCTGCCGACGAGACCGGTCTCGATGTCGATGTCGATGCCGTCGAAGTTGTACCGCTGGAGGATCGGCACGATCGTCTCGACGAAGCGGTCGGCCACGGCCCGGGAGCTGAGGTCGATGCCGGCGGCGGCGCCGCCGATGGACATCAGGATGGTGGCGCCCGCGGCCTTGGCCCGGCACATCTCGGCCGGGGTCGCGACCTTGACGGTGCTGTCCATCCCGTCCTCCCACAGCACCGTCCCGTCCGAACGGATCACGGGGAAGGCGGCGTTGACGACGTTGTACCCGTGGGCGGCGAAGCGCGGGTCGTCGATCGGGGCCCAGCCGAAGGGCGGATGGACGCCGTTGGCGGCGCCGTCCCAGTTCTCCCAGTAGCCCTGGAGCACCTTCCCGGAGGGACGGGGCTTGAGGGCGCAGGTGTCGGCGGCGGCGGCCGTGGCGCCGGTGGAGGCGGAGGTGGCGACGGCCTGCGCGGGGGTGGCGGCGGTGGCGGCGACCGCGGCGAGCAGGGCGGCGAGGCCCGCTCCCAGGGCGCGGGTGATCCGTGAGCCTGGCATGCGTGTGCTCCTTGGGACGTGGGGGGTCGGTCCGGGGCGTGGCGCGCGCTCCAGCAGACCGTAGATTGGTCCAGACCTTCCGTCAACCACCCTCACGCAGCGGGGAGTTGGGGAAGTGGAGGAGCGGAGGCGCGACAGCGGCGGAAGCGCTCCGCATGAATGCGCACCCCACTCCCCGGCACCCCTCGACACCTCCCGGCACCCCTCGACGCCTCCCGACACCAGATGGCGCCACACGACGCCACTCCGACGCCACCTGGCACCACGCGGCGCCACGCAACGCCACTCGGCGCCACTCATGGCACCCTCTGGCGCCATTCGGTGCCACATGACACCACGAGGGGTTGCACATGGCGCCATGATGGTGCCATGATGACGTCATGGACCTCACCCCGTATGTCGACAGCCTCCGCCGCGAACTCGCGGTGGCAGCCGAAGCCGGTGGCGACGCGGCCCGCGAGCTGGCCGAGCGGCTCACCGCCCCCCTGGAGTCGGCGACCCGCCTGACCATGCTGAACGTGCTCTCCGCGGCGACGGACGAGATCACCCGCGAACTCGCCCCCGGCTCGGTCGACGTACGCCTCCGTGGTCTCGACCCGGACTTCGTGGTGACGCGGCCGCCCGCCGACAGCGGCGCGGCGCCCGCGGAGCCGACGGAGCCCGCCGAGCCGCTCGCGGCCCCGGCCGTCCCGGAAGGGGACGAAGGCGCGGTCGCCCGGGTGAACCTGCGGCTGCCGGCCCACCTCAAGGCACGGGCCGAGGAGGCCGCGAGCCGCGAGGGACTGTCGGTCAACGCCTGGCTGGTCCGGGCCGTGTCGTCGGCGGTCGACGGCGGCGCCGCCGCCCGCCCACGCCCGGCGGAGAAGCCCCGGTCCGTCGGCCAGAGCATCACGGGCTGGGTGCGATAGCACCCGCCCCACCCCGCCACACCACTTCACCCCACACCACGTCCCACCAGCGGGGACGTTCCGGAGACCCAAGAGGACGGGACAGCCATGCCTTCTTACGACACTCCCGCAGCGATCTCGGCCCTGGCCCGCGTGGAGGCCGGCTCCATCCAGTTCGTCGCCGGCGACCGCACGGACACCGTGGTCGAGGTGGCGCCGCGCAACCCGAAGAAGGACCTGGACGTGCGGACGGCCGACCAGACCGAGATCTCGTACGGGAACGGCACGCTGACCGTGCGGACGCCCAAGTCGAACCTGTTCGGCCGCACCGGCGTCGTCGACGTGACGGTCGAGCTGCCGACCGGGTCGAGGGTCGAGGTCGACGGCGCCTGGACCCAGATCCTCGGGGAGGGCCGGTTCGGCGAGGTCCGCGTGAAGACCTCGTCCGGCGACGCCCGACTCGACACCACCGGGCCGCTGCACCTCACCGCCTCGCACGGCTCCATCACCGTGGACCGCGTCGAGGGCTCGGCCGAGATCACCACCAGCTCCGGCAGCGTGCGCGTCGGCCTCGTCGACGGCCCGGCCGTCCTGAAGAACTCGCACGGCACCACGACCGTCGGCGCCGTCACCGGCGAGCTCCGCGTGAGCGGGGCGCACGGCGACATCTCGGTGGACCGCGCCGAGGACTCGGTCACCGCCACCACCGCCCACGGCACCGTCCGCATCGGCGAGATCGCCCGCGGCACGGTCCAGTTGGAGACGAGCTACGGCGCCATCGACGTCGGCGTCCGCGAGGGCACCGCCGCCTGGCTCGACGCCGTCTCCGGCTCCGGTCAGGTGCGCAACGGGCTCACGGCCTCCGGCGCTCCGGAGGAGACCGAGGAGACCGTCAGGATCCGCGCCCGCACGCGCCACGGCAACATCGACATCCGCCGCGCCCGCGCCTGACTCTCGGGCCGGAAACCGGGGCGGGGCACGACCGCGAGGCACGACCGCGGGGCACGACCGCGGAACGCGCCCCGGCCCCGGCCCGCACCCAGGCCGCCCCCGGCCCGCGCCGCCTCCCCTCCCCTCCCCTCCCCTCCCCTCCCCTCAAGACCTTCCCCTCCCACCTCAGCCTTCGATCGGAGGCCCCCATGCCTTCTTCTGTCATGCCCATGTCCAACCCGCCGCTGCCGAGCCAGGGAGACGGTCACCCCGTGCCCGCCGCGATCACCGCGACCGGTCTGCGCAAGTCGTACGGCGACAAGGTCGTCCTCGACGGAGTCGACCTCCACATCCCGGCCGGTACGGTCTTCGCCCTGCTCGGCCCGAACGGCGCGGGCAAGACGACCGCCGTGAAGATCCTCTCCACCCTCGTCACCGCCGACGCC
>NZ_JBHTST010000216.1:0-7906 GCF_042794995.1 Streptomyces sp. NPDC056503 | reverse complement strand
GGTTCCGGCGGCGCGCGGCGGACGGGGTGTCAGGCCTCGCAGTTGACGGGCGGGTTGCCACCCGCCACCCGGCACAGGTCGAACCCGGTGCCGCCGTTGACGAGACCCAGGTTCGTGCCGACGCGGATGTAGTCGCCGTCCGCCTCGCCCAGGACCTGGGCCATCGACCCGACGGAGCCGTTGACCAGGATGTAGTCCTGGCCGGTGCCGCCCCGGACGACGGCGCCGCCGCCGAGGCTGCCGCCGATGAGGATGTAGTCGGCGCCTCCCAGGCCACTGACCTGGTCGCCGGGGGCCAGGGGGCCGCAGGTGATGTGGTCGGGGCCTGCCGTGCCGACGACGTTCGTGCTGCTGACGGTGACGCCGTTGACCCGGCAGGTGGTCACCGCGTGGGCGGGCGTCGCCGTCAGGGCGACCGGGGCTATGACGAGAGTGGCGGCGCAGAGCGCACGCGTCGTGTTTCTGATCATACGGTCAGTCACCCACGGTAGTTCCATGGTCGCAAATCGTGACGCACGGTCGTGCGTCGCTCGGGTCACCCCGCCGCCCGAACGGCCGCCACCGCCTTCCGGGCCGCGATCAGCACCGGGTCCCACACCGGCGAGAACGGCGGCGCGTACCCCAGGTCGAGCGCCGCCATCCGCTCCACCGTCATCCCGGCCGTCAGCGCCACCGCCGCGATGTCCACCCGCTTCGCCGCGCCCTCCCGGCCCACGATCTGCGTCCCGAGCAGCCGGCCGGTCCGCCGCTCGGCCAGCATCTTCACCGTCATCGGCGCCGCCCCCGGGTAGTACCCGGCGCGGCTCGTCGACTCCACGGTCACGGTCACGAACCGCAGCCCGACCTCCCGGGCGTCCTTCTCCCGCAGCCCGGTCCTGGCGATCTCCAGGTCGCAGACCTTGGACACCGCCGTCCCCACCACGCCGGGAAAGGTCGCGTAGTCGCCGCCCACGTTCGAGCCGATGACCTGACCCTGCTTGTTGGCGTGGGTGCCCAGCGGCACGTGCCGCTCCCGCCCCGACACCAGGTCCAGGACCTCCACGCAGTCCCCGCCCGCCCACACGTTCTCCTGCCCCCGCACCCGCATCGCCAGGTCCGTCAGCAGCCCGCCGTGCGCGCCGACCGGCAGCCCCGCCGCCCGCGCCAGCGAGGTCTCCGGCACCACGCCGGTGCCGAGCACCACCACGTCCGCCGGGTACTCGTCCGTGTCCGTCGCCACCGCCCGGACCCCGCCGTCGTCGCCGGTGAGGATCTTCGTCACCGCCGCCGAGCCGACCGTGCGGATCCCGAGCCCGTCCATCGCCGCGTGCACCAGCCGGCCCATGTCGGGGTCGAGCGTGGCCATCGGCTGCTCGCCCCGGTTGAGGACCGTCACCTCGTAGCCCCGGTTCAGCAGCGCCTCGGCCATCTCCACGCCGATGTAGCCGGCGCCGACCACCACGGCCCGCCGCCCGGCCGTCCCGGCCAGCGAGTCGAGCAGCGCCTGCCCGTCCTCCAGGGTCTGCACCCCGTGCACGCCCGCCGCGTCGATCCCCGGCACCGCCGGCCGGGCCGGGCGCGCCCCGGTCGCGATCACCAGCTTGTCGAAGCCCGTCCACGTCTCCGTGCCCGCCTCCAGGTCCCTGGCCAGAACGCGCTGCCCGGCGAGGTCGATCTCCGTCACCTCGGTCCGGGTCCGCAGGGCGATCCCGCGCGCCCGGTGCTCCTCGGGGGAGCGGGCGATCAGCTCCTCCCGTCCGGCCACGGCGCCGCCGACCCAGTACGGGATGCCGCAGGCCGAGTAGGAGGAGAACCGGCCCCGCTCGAAGGCCGTGATCTCCAGCTCCCCGGGCCCCTTGAGCCTGCGCGCCTGCGACGCGGCGGACATGCCCGCCGCGTCGCCCCCGATGACCACCAGTCGTTCGCTCATGCGCCCCACGCTACGGCGCCGGGGCCTCCTCGTCCGGCCGCTCGCCGGGCCCCTCGCCGGGCAGCGGCAGACCGGCCGCGTTCGTCCGCGCCTGCTGCCCGGGGACGGGGACGGGGACGGGGACGGGCGAGGGCGCGGGTGCGGCCTCCGGAGCCGTACGGGCGGACCGGGCCGCGCGACGCGGGCGCACCACCCACCGCCACACCGCGTACGCGCCCAGCGCCACCGCCAGCCACGGCGCGAGCGCCGCGAGGACCACCAGGGTCCAGGCGACCACCGCGACCAGCGCGTTCCAGCCGCCCTCCAGGGCGTCGCCGACGGCCGGGCGGCTGTCGTCGGTCACCTCGTCCCCGACGGTCACCCGCTCCTTCTCGCGCAGGTTCAGGGTGATCGTCGCCAGCGAGGTCCGGTCCCGCAGGGACGCCTGCTGGGCCAGCAGCGCCTCCAGGTCCGCCTGCCGCCGGCTCAGCTCCGCCTCCAGGGTCACGACGTCGGACAGCTTCTCCGCCCGGTCCATCAGCGCCCGCACCCGCGCCACGCTCGCCCGCTGGGTCGCGAGCCGGCTCTCCACGTCGACGACCTGCTCGGTGACGTCCTGCGCCTCCGCCTTGCGGGAGAGCAGCTTCCCGGTGCCGGCCAGGTCGGCGAGGACCCGGTCGTAACGGTCCTGCGGCACCCGCAGCACCATGCTGGAGTCGTCGTACCGCTCGTCGACGCGCTCGGTCGTCTCCGACTCGACCCGGCCGCCCGCCGCCGCGACCACCGCCCGCACCCGGTCGGCGGTCGCCGCGACCCGGTCCACCTCCACCGCGAGGGAGGCGGTACGGATCAGGTGCTGCGCGGCCGGCGCCTTCGGCGCGCCGGGCTTCGCGGCGGTGTCCGCCGTCGAGCCGCCCGTACCGCCCGTGCCGCCGGTCGCCCCCTCCTGCCGGGCCTCCTCCTGCCGGGCCGCCTCCGGCGCGGCCGCGTCCGCCGCCGCGCCCTTGGTGTCGGCCGAGCCGCCGCCGCCCGCGCAGCCCGCCGTCAGCGCCAGCGAGGCGGCGAGCAGCAGCGCCGCCCCCGCCCGCGCCGAGGTCCTTCTCCGTCCGTCCGTTCCGCCCGAAGTGCTCACCGTGCCCCCTACGCTCACCGGAATCGACGTCCCTAGGACGTACGGGACCCGCCGGCGGTTGGGGTTCCGCGGTAGCGATGCGGTCACGGTCCGGCCTCGGAACGGGACGGCGAGGGCGATTTGAGAGAGTGGTCCCATGAACGCGGACACCACGGGACCCCACGCCGGACCTCACGCCGTCGTCGTCGGCGGCGGCATCACCGGCCTCGCCGCCGCCCTCCGGCTGCTCGCCGCCGGCGCGCGCGTCACCCTCCTGGAGGCGGGCGGCCGGCTCGGCGGCAAGCTGCTCGCCGGGGAGATCGCCGGCGCCCCCGTGGACCTCGGCGCCGAGTCCCTGCTCGCCCGCCGCCCCGAGGCCGTCGCCCTCGCCGAGTCCGTCGGCCTCGGCGACCGGCTCCAGCCGCCGGCCACCGCCACCGCCTCCGTCTGGTCCCGCGGCCGCCTGGTCCCGATGCCCAAGGGCCACGTCATGGGCGTCCCCGGGGACGCGGCGGCCGTCGCCGGGCTCCTCTCCGACGAGGGCCTGCGCCGGATCGCCCGGGACCCGGAGCTGCCGCCCACCGAGCTCGGCGAGGACACCGCCATCGGCGCGTACGTCGCCGAGCGCATGGGCCACGAGGTCGTCGACCGGCTCGTCGAACCCCTCCTCGGCGGCGTCTACGCCGGCGACGCCTACCGCATCTCGATGAGGGCCGCCGTCCCCGCCCTCTTCGAGGCCGCCCGCCGCCACCCCAGCCTCACCGCCGCCGTCCGCGCCGTCCAGGCGGCCGGCGCCGCCGTCCCCACCGACGTGGCGGGCGCCGCCACCGGCCTCGGCGGGGCCGTCTTCGCCGGGCTCGCCGGCGGCGTCGGCACCCTCCCCGGAGCCGTCGCCGAGGCCGTCCGCGCCGCCGGCGGCACCCTCCTCACCCACACCCCCGCGACCGCCCTGCTCCGGGCCGGCGCGACCGGCTGGCGGGTGGTGACCCCGGAGCGGACCCTCGACGCGGACGCCGTCGTCCTCGCCGCCCCCGCCCCCGTCGCCGCGGGACTCCTCGACGGCCACGCCCCCGAGGCGGCCGCGCTGCTCGGCGGGGTCGAGTACGCCTCCATGGCCCTGGTCACGTTCGCCTTCCGCCGCGCCGACGTCCCCGAGCTGCCCGGCTCCGGCTTCCTCGTGCCGCCCGTCGACGGTCACACCATCAAGGCCTCCACCTTCTCCAGCCGGAAGTGGCGCTGGGTCGGCGAGGCCGCCCCCGAGCTCTTCGTGCTCCGCACCTCCGTCGGCCGGTACGGCGAGGAGACCCACCTCCACCGCGACGACGAGGACCTGGCCGCCGCCTCCCTCAAGGACCTCGGCGCCGCCACCGGGCTCGCCGCCCGGCCCGTCGCCACCACCGTCACCCGCTGGACGAACGGCCTGCCGCAGTACCCCGTGGGGCACCTGGAGCGGGTCGCCCGGGCCCGTGCCGCCCTCGCGGGCCTGCCCGGAGTGCGCCTCGCGGGGGCCGCGTACGACGGCGTCGGCATCCCCGCCTGCGTCGCCTCCGCCCACCGCGCGGCGGACGCCGTGGCGGACGAGATCCTCGCCACGTCGGAAACGGGGCACCCCGGTGAAGGGCACTCCTCGTGACGGGCGAGAATAGGCGTATGAGTGCGCCCGAAAAGATCCCGAACGCCGGTAAGAAGGCGAAGGACCTCAACGAGGTCATCCGCTACACCCTGTGGTCCGTCTTCAAGCTGCGCGACGTCCTGCCCGCCGACCGAGCCGGCTACGCCGACGAGGTCCAGGAGCTCTTCGACAAGCTCGCGGCGGAGGACGTCACCGTCCGGGGCACGTACGACCTCTCCGGTCTGCGTGCCGACGCCGACGTCATGATCTGGTGGCACGCCGAGACGAGCGACGAGCTCCAGGCGGCGTACAACCTCTTCCGCCGTACGAAGCTGGGCCGCGCCCTGGAGCCGGTCTGGTCGAACATGGCGCTGCACCGCCCGGCCGAGTTCAACAAGTCGCACATCCCGGCCTTCCTGGCCGACGAGAACCCGCGCGACTACGTCTCGGTCTACCCCTTCGTCCGCTCCTACGACTGGTACCTGCTGCCGGACGAGGACCGTCGCCGGATGCTCGCCGACCACGGCAAGATGGCCCGCGGCTACCCCGACGTCCGGGCCAACACGGTCGCCTCCTTCTCGCTCGGCGACTACGAGTGGCTCCTCGCCTTCGAGGCCGACGAGCTGCACCGCATCGTGGACCTCATGCGCCACCTGCGCGCCTCCGAGGCCCGGATGCACGTCCGCGAGGAGGTCCCCTTCTACACCGGCCGCCGCAAGAGCGTCGCGGACCTGGTGGCGGGCCTGGCCTGACGGCCGCCCCACGACCTGGTGGCGCCCCGGCTCCCAGCCGGGGCGTTCGCCCCTCGACCCGGAAGATCAGACGGCCGCCACGCCATGGCAGGCCGCTCCAGCGACACCGGGTCCGGCACCGGGTGCGGCGCGCGCGAGCGCGCCGCACCGGCGTCCCTTCCCGTCCTCTTCCTGTTCCGCTTCCCGTTCCGCCCCGTCCCTCAGCCCGGGCCGGTCCCGCCCAGCGCGGCCCGCAGCTCCGGCTCCAGGACCGCGGGCCCCCGGGTGGCGAGCGCGGTGAGCGGATCCTCCGCCGACAGCCCCACGAGCAGCCGCTGACCGGCGTGCGAGGCCCACGGGCTGTGCGGGTACGACTCCGCCCGCCCCAGCAGCAGACAGAGCCCCGAGACCGTCAGCGGCAGGACGAACCCGGCGACGACCCGCGTCCGGTCCGCCTCCGGCACCAGCGGCACCGCCACCGCCCCCAGCGCGAGCGCCAGCAGGAACGCGCCCCGCACCGCCCGCGTCCCGGCCGCGACCTCCCGCCGGCCCGGCGCCGGCACCGCGAGCCCCCGCTCCACCAGACCCTCCTCGATCCGGCGTACGCACGCGGCGGAGGCGATCGCGGGACGCAGCCGCGGCACCGGCGCCTGCCCCTCGGGACCGATCGCGCCGAGCACCGCCCGCTCCAGTTCGTCCCCGCCGCCCGAGCCGTCCACGACGGTGGCCCAGCCGGTGTGCGCGAGCAGCAGCCGCCGGGCCCGGTGCATCGACACCAGCGTCAGCTCGGTGACCCGCCCCGGCCCGCCCGACAGGAACGCGGCCTCGCCCAGGGTCAGTTCGGTGCCCCCGGACGCCCCCGCGGCGCGCCCGCCGGCGGCGATCGACGCCCGGCAGAGCCGGACGCAGGCGACGGCGGTCACGACGGAGGCGACGAGGAGGAGCGGGATCCACACCATGATCGAGTTGTACGTCAGGACCGCCGCCCCCGCCACCCGAACGGCTCAGCCGCTGGACCCGCAGGACGATCCGCTCGACGACCCGCACGAGGAGGACGAGGAGCCGCACGAGGACGACGAGCCACAGGACGAGGACGAGCAGGACGACCCGCCCGAACCGCACCCCGAACCGCCCCCCGAACCGCCCCCGGAGTCCGATCCCCAGCCGTCCCCGCCGCCGGCGTCCACGCCCGCGCACCACATCACCACGGCCGCGGCGGCGGTGGTGGTGTCGGAGGAGTACGCGCTCCGGGAGGAGGCACGGCTCCGGCCCCCGCGCACCGGACCTTCGGGACGGCCCGCGTCGCGCAGCCGCTCCCACAGGTCACGGTCGGACAGCGCCCGGATCCCGCCGAGGGCGACGGTGTGGACGCCCCCGTAGCCGTGCTCCCGCCGGTAGGCGGCGAGCGCGGCGAGCCCCGCCGTGCTCACCTGGCGGGTGTAGGTGGTGCCGCAGACCAGCGCCGTGACGAAGCAGACGAAGAACAGCGGCAGGAGCTTCACGAAGAACGGCACCGTGGGCCCGTCCACCGCGAACTCGGCGACGGTGACCACCATGCCCAGCGGGAACAGCAGGAAGGCGCCCACGGCGACGCCGAGGCACCAGCGCCGCAGCAGGCGGCGGGGACCCGGCAGGGTCACCAGGCCCCGCGCGGCGAGTGCGTCGCCGATCTCCTGCACCGCCGGGTGCGTCATCACACCGAGGCGCAGCGTGCGCAGGGAGCCGCTCGGGGCGGCCGCGTGGGTGTCGAGCACCGCCCGCTCCACCGGGTCGTGGGCGATCCGGTGGACGACCGCGACCACGCCGGGGCCGCCGATGACGATCCGGCCGTCCTGGTGCATGGCGGCGAGCGCGGTGTCGGCGACCCTGCCGGGACCGCCGCCGAGGAACGCGGCCTCGTGGACGTCCTGGAGCGGTCCGCCCGGGCCGCCGCGGACGCGGCGGGCCAGCACGAGGAGACGGACGAGGGCGGCGGCACCGGCGAGGTGGAGCGCGAGGAGGAGCGGGCCCATGGCGGTCACCGCCCCCCGAGGACGCGCCGGCCGGCCCGCGCGAGCCGCGCCACGAGCCCCGGCGGCCGGCTCTCGGCCCGCTCCCGCCACCAGCGGGTCAGCTCCCGCCGCTCGGGCCGCTCGTCGAGCAGCAGCCCCTCGACGAAGTCGAGCGCGTCCCGCCGGTAGCTGCCCGGCATGGGCCGCGTCCGGGCGTACGCCAGGAACGCGGGCCGGAACCCGGCGCCGAGGATCTCCGGCAGCTCGGGCGCGATCTTCGCCACGACGGAGGCCCGCTTGGCCGCGAGCGCCCGGCTCTGCACCCGCATCCGCCGCACGTCGAAGCCCTCGGGCACCGGCGTCCCCGCCACCAGCGACGAGAGCACCGCGGCCTGTCCGACCCCGACCCGCTGCCGCGCGCCGTCCCCCACCGGGGTCCCGGCCCCCGCCGCGGGCACGGCGTCGGTCGCCGGTCCGGTCCGGAGGGCGGCCTCGGGCACGGTCTCGGGGCGGGCCAGGACGGCCAGGGGGCCGCCGGGCGGCGCCGTGCCGGGACCGGCCGCCGTGCGGGGC
>NZ_JBHTST010000215.1:0-8105 GCF_042794995.1 Streptomyces sp. NPDC056503 | reverse complement strand
CTGAGCCCCCGCCGGCACCGCCCCCCACCCCCCCCACAAGCTTGAGACCCCCCGCAAGCCCCGGCCGCTCTCGCGCGCCGGGCCCCCGATCTCCCCGGGGGCGGCCCGCATCCGCCGCGCCGCCCCCGGGTGAGCCGTACCACCCGGATCCCCGTCCCCGAGGAACAGCGCCACCGCACCACCACTCCCCCATCCGTCACCGTCGAAGGGACTCGACGATGCGCACCATCAGAGGCCGTTTCCGGCTCCGCTCCGCCGCGCTCGCCACCGCGCTCGGCGCGGGGCTGCTCCTCGCCCCGCTGCCCGCGCAGCAGGCCGTGGCCGCGAGCACGCTCACCAACACCGGCTTCGAGGCCGACGGCACCGGTACGGCCACGCCGTCCGGCTGGTCGACCTACTCGGCCGCCGGGCAGAACGCTGCGTCCTTCGCCGAGGCCGGCGGCCACAGCGGCGGCTACCGCCTCTCGCACTGGTCGTCGTCCGCGTACAAGGTGGAGACGTACCAGTACCTCAGCGGGCTCACCGACGGCACGTACACGCTGAGCGCCTGGGTGCGCTCGGGCGGCGGCCAGAACTCCGCCTACCTCGCCCTGCGCAACTGCGGCTCCGCCGAGCAGCGCACCGACCTGCCGGTGACGGCCGGCTCCTGGATACGGGTCGTCACCTCGGTCAAGGTGGTCGGCGGCGGCTGCACGATCAGCGTCAACTCCGACGCCAACGCGGGCAACTGGCTCAACGTCGACGACCTGACCTTCACCTCCGGCTCCACCGGGCTGACCGTGAAGGGCGTGGACCTGTCCGCGCTGAAGAAGAGCCAGGACCTGGGCGGCACCTACAAGAACGCCGCCGGGACGACCGGTGACCCGGTCGCGCTCCTCAAGGGCGCGGGCGCCAACTACGGGCGCCTGAAGGTCTGGGTGAACCCCGCCGACGGCTACAACGACAAGGCGCGGGTGCTCGCCACCGCCCAGCGCATCAAGGCGCAGGGCATGAAGCTGCTCGTGGACTTCCACTACTCGGACATCTGGGCGGACCCGGGTGCCCAGAGCAAGCCCGCCGCGTGGGCCGGGCACTCGTACGGCCAGCTGAAGACGGACGTGTACGACCACACGTACGACGTCCTGAACGCGCTGAAGGCGCAGGGGACCACGGCCGACATGGTGCAGATCGGCAACGAGATCAACACCGGCATGCTGTGGCCCGAGGGCTCCACGAGCAACTGGTCGCAGCTCGCGGGGCTGCTGAACTCCGGCATCTCGGCGGCGAAGGCGGTCTCGTCGTCGACCCAGATCGCGCTGCACCTCGCGAACGGCGGCGACAACGTGCTCTACCGCACCTGGTTCGACAACGCGGCCGCGCAGGGCGTGAGTTACGACGTGATCGCGCTGTCCTTCTACGGCTACTGGCACGGGGCGCTGTCCTCGCTCCAGACCAACCTGGACGACGTCTCGGCCCGTTACGGCAAGAAGGTGATGGTCGTCGAGACGGCGTACCCGTTCCGCCTGGACAGCGAGGACGCGCACGAGAACATCATCGACCTCTCCTCGGAGCTGGTCGCCGGCTACCCGGCTACCCCGGCCGGCCAGTCGGCGTGGCTCCGTGACGTGATGAACGTGGTGGAGGCCGTCCCGGGCGGCCGTGGCCTCGGCGTCGTCTACTGGGAGCCGGCCTGGACCGCCGTGACGGGCAACGGCTGGGACCCGGCGGACCCGGCGTCGGGCAACGGCTGGGAGAACCAGGCGCTGTTCGACTACGACAGCAGGCTGCTGCCGGCGGCGAGCTGGTTCTCGCACCGCTGACCGGTGGGCCGTCGACCCGGTAGACCGTGAAGGGCCGGATCCCCGAGGGGATCCGGCCCTTTCCCGTGTCCGGGACTACCACTCGGCCAGGGAGCCGTCGTCGCGGCGCCAGGCCGGGTTGCGCCAGCGGTGGCCGGTCTCGGCGGCCCGCTCCACCTCCTTGGCGTCGACCTCGATGCCGAGGCCGGGGCCGGTGGGGAGGGCCACGTGCCCGTCCTCGTACCGGAAGACCGAGGGGTCGACGAGGTAGTCGAGGAGGTCGGAGCCGGTGTTGTAGTGGATGCCCAGGCTCTGCTCCTGGATGAGCAGGTTGGGCGTGGCGAAGCCGACCTGGAGGCAGGAGGCGAGCGCGATGGGGCCGAGCGGGCAGTGCGGGGCGAGGGAGACGTCGTACGCCTCCGCCATCGCGGCGATCCGGCGGGTCTCGGAGATGCCGCCGGCGTGCGAGAGGTCCGGCTGGGCGACGGCGATGCCCTGGCCGAGGACCTTCTTGAAGTCCCAGCGGGAGTAGAGGCGTTCGCCGGTGGCGATGGGGATGGAGGTGGAGCGGACGATCTCGCCGATGTGGTCGCTCAGCTCGGGGACGACCGGTTCCTCCACGAAGAAGGGGAGGTACGGCTCCAGGAGCGGCAGGACCCGGCGGGCCATGGGGGCGGTGAGCCGGCCGTGGAAGTCGATGGCGATGTCGAACTCGTCGCCGACGGCCTCGCGGATGGAGGCGACCCGGTCGACGATCGCCTGGGTGGCGGCGGGGGTGTCGATGAGCCGGAGCTGGGCGGAGGCGTTCATCTTGATCGCGGTGAAGCCCTCGCGCTGCCGGGCGACGGCCTCGGAGGCGACCTCGTCGGGGCGGTCGCCGCCGATCCAGCTGTAGACGCGGACGCGGTCGCGGACGTTGCCGCCGAGGAGCTGCCAGACGGGGACGCCGAGGGCCTTGCCCTTGATGTCCCACAGGGCCTGGTCGATGCCGGCGACGGCGCTGGAGAGGACCGGGCCGCCCCGGTAGAAGCCGCCCTTGGTGAGGACCTGCCAGTGGTCCTCGATCCGCATCGGGTCCTGGCCGATCAGGTAGTCGGAGAGTTCGTCGACGGCGGCGGCGACGGTGTGGGCGCGGCCTTCGACGACGGGCTCGCCCCAGCCGGTGACGCCCTCGTCGGTGTCGATCCGCAGGAAGCACCAGCGGGGGGCGACGAGGTAGGTGCGCAGGGAGGTGATCTTCACTGGTGGTCCTTCACTTCGAGTCCTTCTTCACGGTCCAGCCGCCGTCGACGACCAGGTTCGTGCCGGTGATGTAGGTCGCTTCGGCGGAGGCGAGGAAGGCGACGGCGGAGGCGACTTCCTCGGGGCGGCCGAGGCGGGCGAGGGCGGTGGCACCGGCGGAGAGCCGGCGGCCCTCCTCGTCGACGTC
Organism: Streptomyces sp. NPDC056503; assembly: GCF_042794995.1. Taxonomy (NCBI): domain Bacteria; kingdom Bacillati; phylum Actinomycetota; class Actinomycetes; order Kitasatosporales; family Streptomycetaceae; genus Streptomyces; species Streptomyces sp. NPDC056503. Next base: position 4,898 of record NZ_JBHTST010000215.1, on the reverse strand, counting down.
GTTCCAGACGTCGGTGAGGATCGGGCCGGGGAGCACCGAGTTGAAGCGCACGTCGGGGCCGTACTCGACGGCGAACTGGCGGATCAGCGCGCACATGCCGCCCTTGGAGGCCGCGTAGGCGGGGTATCCGGGGAGGCCGAAGTCGGCGTGGACGCTGGAGGTGGCGACGACGCTGCCGCCCTCGGCGCGCAGGTCGTCGAGGAAGGTGCGGGCGGCGAGGTAGAGGGCGCGGAGGTTGACGGCGAGTTCGCGGTCCCAGGAGTCGACGGGGAGTTCGTGGGCGGCGGCCGCGGTGTGGGTGAAGGCGTTGCTGTGGAGGACGGAGACGCGGCCGAAGCGCTCGTGGGTCTCCTCGCGGAGGGCGGTCCAGTCGGCTTCGGAGGAGACGTCGCAGCGGATGTACGCGGCGCGGCCTCCCTCCTCGCGGATGCGGGCGGCGACGGCCTCGCCGGCGGGTGCGGCGATGTCGGCGACGACGACGGCGGCGCCTTCGCGGGCGAGCCGGGCGGCGCTGGCCGCGCCGATTCCGGAGGCGGCGCCGGTGACGACGGCGGTCTGCCCGGAGAAACGGTTCATGGGAGGGGCCTTATCGGGGGAGGTCAGCGGGTGATGTCCTGGGCGGCCAGCAGGCCGAGTTCGGTGCGGTGCGGGATGCCCTCCCAGTCGCCGGGGACGGAGACGGCGAAGGCTCCGCAGAGGGCGGCGAGCCGGAGGCGCTCGGGGACCGGGGAGCCGTCGAGGCGGGCGGCGAGGTAGCCGGAGACGAAGGCGTCGCCGGCGCCGACGGGGTCGACGGCGGTGACGGGGACGGCGGCCTGGTGGTGGGTGCCGTCGGCGGTGACCGCGAGGGCGCCGTCGGCGCCGAGCTTGACGACGGCCTCGGTGGGGCCGAGCCGGGTGAGGGCGCGGGCCATCTCCTCGGGCTCGTCCTCGGGGACGAGGAGGGCGGCCTCCTCGGGGCCGGCGAAGACCAGGCCGGTGTAGGGGAGGAGGCGGCCGAGCGTCTCGGCGGCCTCGGCGCGGCCCCACAGGCGCTCGCGGTGGTTGACGTCGAGGGAGACGGTGACGCCGGCGCCGTGCGCGAGGCGGACGGCGTGCTCGACGGCGGCGCGGGCGGTGGCGCTCAGCGCCGGGGTGATGCCGGTGACGTGGAGGATCCGGGCACCGGTGATCCGGCCCTCGTCGAGGTCGCCGGGGGCGAGGCGGGAGCCGGCGAGTCCGGCCCGGTAGTAGGTGACGCGGAGCCGGTCGGCGGTCCTGCGTTCGCGGAGCATCAGGCCGGTGGGGGCGTCGGGGTCGGTGCGGGCGCCGGAGACGTCGACGCCCTCGGCGCGCAGTCCGGCGAGGATCATCGCGCCGGCGGCGTCGTCGCCGACGCGGCCGGTCCAGGCGGTCGGGTGGCCGAGCCGGCTGACGCCGACGGCGACGGTGGCCTCGGCGCCGGCCCAGCCGAGCCGCAGCGGGGCGCCGTTGGCGAACGGCCCGGGGCCGGTGGCGGCGGCGACGGCCATGACCTCGCCGAGGGTGACGAGGGCGGGGGTGGTGTTCCCCTGGGTGGTGTTCCCCTGGGCGTCGCTCATCGGGGTCGTATCCCGTCCAGGAAGGCCGCCGCCCGCTCGGTCAGGGCCGCGAGGGAGCCTCCCTCGCAGGCGTCGCCGACGAGCGGGCCGCCGATGCCGAGGGCGGTGGCGCCGGCGGCGAGGTAGGCGGGGGCGTCGGCGGCGCCGATGCCGCCGGTGGGGACGAGCGGGACGTCGGGGAGCGGGGCGCGGACGGCCTTCAGGTACGCGGGGCCGCCGGTGGCGGCGGGGAAGAGCTTGACCATGGTCGCGCCGGCCCGCCAGGCCGTGAGGATCTCGGTCGGGGTGTACGCGCCGGGCAGCACCGGCACGTCGAGGCGGACGGCCTCGGCGATGACGTCGGTGCAGGTGGCGGGGGTGATCAGGTAGGTGGCGCCGGCTTCGACGGCGGCCTGGGCGTCGGCGGGGGTGGTGACCGTGCCCGCGCCGAGGGCGAGGCCGGGCGGGGCGTCGGCGGCGTACTCGCGGAGCGCGTCGAGCACCCCGGGGGTGGTGAGCGTGAACTCGGCGGCGCGGACGCCGGAGGCGAGGAGGGTGTCGGTGACCTCGGCGAAGCGGGTGGCGGAGGAGGAGCGGAGGATCGCGATGACGGGGGCGGCGGCCAGGGCGGCGCGGAGCCCCTCGTACGGGCTGGTCATGGTGGGTTCCTCGGAGGGGTCAGCGGTCGGCGTACGGGGTGGCGGGCAGGCCCGTGACGCCCGGGCGGCAGACGAAGAGACGGCCGGCGTCGGGTTCGGCGCGGCGGCGTTCCTCGGGAAGGTTGTGGGTGGCCGTGGTGATGACGAGGACGTCGAGGTCGGGACCGGCGAAGGCACAGCTGGTCACGTGGGAGGCGGGCAGCTCCACGCGCGCGTGGAGGACGCCTCGGGGGGTGAAGGCGAGGACTTCGCCGCCGCCCCAGACGGCGACCCAGACGTTGCCCTCGGCGTCGACGGTGAGGCCGTCGGGGTAGCCGCTGTCGAGGGCGGCGAAGGGGCGGCGGCCGGAGAGGGCGCCGGTGACGGGGTCGTAGTCGAAGACGTCGACGCGGCGGGTGGGGCTGTCGGCGTAGTAGAGGAGGGTGCCGTCGGGGCTCCAGCCGAGGCCGTTGGAGATGGTGACGGGGTCGACGAGGGTGGTGAGGCCGTCGCCGTCGAGGCGGTAGAGGGCGCCGGCGCCGGGCCGCTCGTCGAAGGCCATGGTGCCGCCGAGGAGGCGCCCGGCGGGGTCGACGGCGGCGTCGTTCATCCGGCGCGGGACGCCGTCGTCGGGGAGGGCGGGGGCGGCGAGCTCGACGGCCTCGGCCGGGGGCCGGCCGTCCTCCAGGCGGACGAAGGCGGTGCCGGTGGCGGCGAGGAGGGCCCCGGAGGCGCAGGGGACGGCCGCGCCGACGGGGCGGTCGAAGCGGAGGACGGCGGTGGGCACGACGTCGGTGCGGCCGTCCTCGCGGGTGAGGGCGGCGCGGTGGACGAGGCCCTCGGTGATGTCGACCCAGAGGAGCTCCTGGCGGGCGGCGTCCCAGACGGGGCCCTCGGGCAGGCGGCCGGGAGCGGGGGTGCAGGGCACGGCCCTGAGCTGGAGCATCGCGTCTCCTCCTGGGTGACGGGTGGGTGGCGGCCGGGTGGCGCCGTGGGGGGTGACGGGAGCGGCGCCGTGTCGGCTAGAGAAAAACTACGGCTTCGTCTAACGGTTGTAAATAACCCCTGCCTTTCTTCTTCCAACCCTTCGAATAAGATCCGGGGGACGACAGCGCACCGACGGAGGACAGCAGGGATGATCAGGCGCACCTCGCAGGACATTCGCCGCCTCAACCGCTTCGAGGTGCTGCGCCGGGTCTACGCGGGCCCGGGCGCGATGAGCCGGCAGGACGTCGCCGCCGCCACGGGCCTCTCCTTCGCCACGGTCGCCAACCTCACCGCCGAGCTCCTGGAGGCCGGCGTCCTCGTCGAGGCCGGGCACGAGGAGTCCGGCGGCGGGCGGCCGCGCGCGCGGCTCGCCGTGAACGCGGAGCGGGGCGCGCTGATCGGCGTCGACATCGCCGAGACCTCGGTCCACGCCGAGCTGTTCGACCTGGCCCTGACGGTCCGGCACTCCGTGGAGCGGCCCCTGCCGCCGGGGGACGTCCGGCCCGCCGACGTCGTCGACGCGGTCGCCGGGGCGGTGGAGGAGCTGCTCGCCGCCTCCGGGACCGACCGGTCGCGGGTCCTCGGCGCGGGGGTGAGCGTGCCGGGCATGGTCGAACGCGAGGGCGGCGTGTCGTCGTTCTCCCCGTACTGGTCCTGGCACGAGGTGCCGCTGCGGGCCCTGCTCGACGAACGGCTCGGGCTGCCGCTGTGGCTGGACAACCCGCTGCGGGCCAGCACGGTCGCGGAGATGTGGTTCGGCGCGGGCCGCGAGGTCGAGGACCTGGTGGTGCTGACGCTCCGGGCCGGCGTCGGGGCGGGCATCGCGATCGGCGGGCAGCTGTACCGGGGCTTCACCAACAGCGCGGGCGAGTGGGGCCACACCTGCCTCGCCCTCGACGGACGCCTCTGCACCTGCGGCAACCGGGGCTGCGTCGAGGCGTACGTGTCGCTGCGCGGGATCGCCGCGACCTGGCGCGAACTCGCCCCGGGCGACGAGCGGGCGGCCGGCCCCGACGACGCGGCGACGGTCGCGGCGCTGGCCCGCGCGGCCGACGCGGGCGATCCGGTGGCCGCCGCCGTGGTGGACCGCACGGCGCGGTATCTCGGCGCCGCCGTCGCCAATCTGGTGAACCTGGTGAACCCGCAGGTCGTCGTGGTCGGCAACCAGGTCGTCGACCTGCTCGGGGAGCGGCTGCTCCCGGCCGCGTACGAGGCGGTGGGCCGGCACGCGCTGGCGCTGCCGCACCGGGCGGCGACCCTGCGGCGCAGCGCCGTCCCGCACAACGCGGTGACCCGGGGCGCGGCGACCTTCGCCCTGGAGGGCTTCCTCGACGACCGGGAGGTCTTCGGCCCGGTCAGCCGCATGCGCAAGGCCGCGAAGAGCGGCGGGGGCGCGGGTGGCTGAGCCCGGGCGCGGGCCGACGTCGGCGGACGGACCCGGGCACGGGTACGGGCGCGGGCCGACGTCGGCGGACGGACCCGGGCACGGACCCGGGCACGGGTACGGGTACGGGTACGGGCCCGGGTACGGGTACGGGTACAGGTACGGGCCGACGTCGACGTCGGCGCCGGTGGTGGCGCCGGTGTCGGTGGTGGAGAGGCCCGGGTGTGGGCCGGCGCGGGCGGGTGCGGTGCCGCGCGGGCGGGCGCGGGCGAGCGGGCGCGCGTCGGTGCCGGGGGGCGCGCCCCGGCGCGGGCCGGGGCCGGGGGGACG